>JBDSNK010000157.1:0-4213 GCA_039915385.1 Dokdonella sp. | reverse complement strand
TAGACGCGCGTGCAGACGCCGCGGCGCTGCGGGCAATTGGCGAGAGCCGGGGACGCACTCTTGTACGTCTTAGGACTGCGCGGCTTGCGAACCAGCTGATTGACTGTTGACATGCGTATGAACCGTGTCTGCGTGTTCTGGGCAAAACCCAGGGGAAACAAAAGGCAGGCCGAAAAATCCGGCCCGCCAAGACGAAAGAGTATAGCGCGACCTTGACGAAATCGTCAAGGTTTTTTGCGCCTGCGCATCCTGCGCTCGAACACGAGGCGAACCCTTCGCCTCATTTCGATGTAATTACATCCGAAAACCCGAACCGACCGTCATCCCCGCTGAGGGGTATTCATCAGACCACTTCGATGAACGCCCGCTCTCGCGGGCACGACGCCAGACAAAATGTCCGGGCTTCCCAACATCAATGCGCTTCGCCGTCTTCGGCGACCGCTTCTGCCACCGAACTCGTGGCTCCCAGCGTTGCGCGCTCCGACTCGGTCAACGTATTGCCATGCCTGCTGCGCCGTTGGGCGTGGTAGGCAAGACCGGTACCGGCCGGAATCAAGCGTCCGACTATAACGTTTTCCTTCAGACCCCGCAAGGTATCGCGCGTACCGCGCACGGACGCTTCGGTCAGTACTCGCGTCGTTTCCTGGAACGAAGCCGCAGAGATGAACGATTCGGTCGCCAACGATGCCTTGGTAATGCCCAGCAGAATCGGCAGCATCTCGGCCGGTCGCTCGTTGCGGGCCTCGGTGCGCGCATTTTCCTCGATCAAACGCATGCGATCGACCTGTTCGCCGCGCAGGAAACGCGTGTCTCCCGCGGCAGCAATCTCGACCTTGCGCAGCATCTGGCGAATGATGGCTTCGATGTGCTTGTCGTTTATCTTTACGCCCTGCAAGCGATAGACGTCCTGGATCTCCTTGACCAGGTAAGCCGCCAGCGGCTCGACACCTAGCAGGCGCAGGATGTCGTGCGGACTCGGCTCGCCGTCGACAACCGTCTCGCCCTTCTCGATGTGCTCGCCTTCGAACACGATCACATGGCGCCACTTGGGAATCAGCTCCTCGTGCTCGTTGCCGTCGGAGTCGCGGATGATCAAACGCTGCTTGCCCTTGGTGTCCTTGCCGAAACTGATCACGCCCGAGCGTTCCGCGAGAATTGCCGGTTCCTTCGGCTTGCGCGCCTCGAACAGATCCGCGACGCGCGGCAGACCACCGGTAATGTCGCGGGTCTTCGAGGTTTCCTGCGGGATACGCGCAACGACGTCGCCAATGCCGACTTCGACACCGTTCTGCAGTGAAACGATTGCGCCTGCGGGCAGGAAGTACTGCGCCGGAATATCCGTGCCGGGAAGCCGAAGCTCCTCACCCTTCTTGCCGACGATACGCACCATCGGACGCAGGTCTTTGGCAGCGCTGCCGCGACGTTTCGGATCGGTGACCACGGCGCTCGCAAGGCCGGTCAGTTCATCGATCTGCTCCTGCACGGTAATGCCATCCATGAAGTCGATGAAGCGCACGACACCGGCAACTTCCGAAACGATCGGGTGTGTATGCGGATCCCACTTCGCGACCAGTTGGCCAGCCTTCACCGATGCACCGTCCTTCGCGTCGATGACCGCGCCGTACGGCACGCGATAGCGCTCGCGCTCACGACCGTGCTGATCCATGACCGACAATTCGCCTGATCGGGATACCGCGACCAGGTGACCGGCGCTGTGCGCGACGGTTTTCAAATTGGTGAACTTCAACGCGCCGGTCGTCTTCACCTGCACATTGTCGATCGCCGCTGCTCGCGACGCCGCACCGCCGATGTGGAACGTACGCATTGTCAGCTGGGTACCGGGCTCACCGATCGACTGCGCGGCGATGACGCCGACCGCTTCGCCGATGTTGACCCGATGACCGCGAGCAAGGTCGCGCCCGTAGCACATCGCGCAGACGCCGAAACGCGCCTGGCAGGTGATCGGCGAACGCACCAGGATCGACTGCACGCCAGCCACTTCGATCTTGTCGACCAGCGCTTCGTCGAGCAGGGTATTGCGGACCGCGATCGGGTCTTCATCATTGCCGGGCGCGAACACGTCTTCTGCCACCGTGCGACCGAGCACGCGCTCGCGCAACGGTTCGACGACATCGCCGCCTTCGACAATCGGCGCCATGGTCAGGCCATTCGACGTACCGCAATCAACCAGAGTGACCACCACGTCCTGCGCGACGTCGACGAGACGCCGGGTCAGGTAACCGGAGTTCGCGGTCTTCAACGCGGTATCCGCGAGGCCCTTTCGAGCACCGTGGGTCGAGTTGAAGTACTGCAGCACGTTTAGGCCTTCGCGGAAGTTCGCCTTGATCGGCGTCTCGATGATCGAGCCATCCGGACGCGCCATCAGGCCGCGCATGCCGGCGAGCTGACGGATCTGCGCCGCGCTACCACGCGCACCGGAGTCGGCCATGATGAACAGCGAGTTCATCGACTTCTGCTCGATCGTATCGCCCTTCGCGGTCTTGACCTTGTCGGCGCCGATGCCCTTCATCATAGCCGCCGCGACCTGCTCGTTCGTACGCGACCAGATATCGACGACCTTGTTGTAGCGCTCGCCGGCGGTCACGAGGCCCGACTGGAACTGCTGCTGGATCTCGGTGACGTCCTTCTCGGCGATTTCGAGGATGCCCTTCTTTTCGGCCGGGATCTTCATGTCGTCTATACCGATCGACATGCCAGCGCGAGTCGCGTAGTGGAACCCGGTGTACATCAGCTGATCCGCGAACACCACCGTGTCCTTCAGACCGAGGCGGCGATAGCACTGGTTGATCAGGCGCGAGATGGATTTCTTCGTCAGCTCGGTGTTGGCGAGCGCGAAGGGCAACCCTTCTGGCAGGATTTCGGCCAGCAGGGCACGTCCGATCGTCGTATCGACAATCGAAATTTTCTCGGTACGCTGCTTCAGCTCGTCGATCTCAACCTCGCGAAGTCGCACTTTTACCTTCGCGTGCAATTCGACTACGCGGTTGTCATAAGCGCGGTGCACTTCGGCGAGATTCGCGAACACCATGCCCTCGCCCTTCACGTTTTCGAGCGCGCGGGTCATGTAATACAGACCCAGCACGACGTCCTGCGTCGGCACGATGATCGGCTCGCCGTTGGCCGGCGACAGAATGTTGTTGGTCGACATCATCAACGCACGCGCTTCCAGCTGCGCTTCCAGCGACAGCGGTATATGCACGGCCATCTGATCGCCGTCGAAGTCGGCGTTGAACGAGGTGCAGACCAGCGGATGCAGCTGAATCGCCTTGCCTTCGATCAACACCGGCTCGAACGCCTGGATACCGAGGCGATGCAAGGTCGGCGCACGGTTGAGCAGCACCGGATGTTCGCGGATCACCTCTTCGAGGATGTCCCAGACTTCGGCACTCTCGCGCTCGACCAGCTTCTTCGCCGCCTTGATCGTGGTCGCGAGACCACGCCGCTGCAATTTCGAAAAGATGAACGGCTTGAACAGCTCCAGCGCCATCTTCTTCGGCAGGCCGCACTGGTGAAGCTTGAGCGTCGGGCCGACCACGATGACCGAACGGCCGGAGTAGTCCACGCGCTTGCCGAGCAGGTTCTGGCGGAAGCGACCCTGCTTGCCCTTGATCATGTCGGCGAGCGACTTCAACGGGCGCTTGTTGGTGCCCGTGATCGCACGGCCGCGACGGCCGTTGTCCATCAGCGCATCGACCGCTTCCTGCAACATGCGCTTTTCATTGCGCACGATGATGTCCGGCGCATTGAGCTCGAGCAGGCGCTTGAGGCGGTTGTTGCGGTTGATGACGCGACGATAGAGATCGTTGAGATCCGACGTCGCGAATCGCCCACCGTCGAGCGGAACCAGCGGACGCAGGTCCGGCGGCAGCACCGGCAGCACAGTGAGGACCATGAACTCCGGACGATTACCCGATTCGAGGAAGGCCTCGACCAGTTTGATGCGCTTTGACAGGCGCTTCAGCTTGGTTTCGGAATTCGTCGACGCGATTTCCTCTCGCAGGCGAATCAATTCCTGATTGAGATCGATCGTCTTGAGCAACTCATAGACGGCTTCCGCACCCATGCGCGCGTCGAACTCGTCACCATGTTCCTCGACCGACTGCAGGTACTGCTCTTCATTGAGCAGCTGGCCACGCTCAAGCGCGGTCAGACCCGGGTCGACAACGACGTAGGCTTCGAAGTAGAGGATGCG
>JBDSNK010000126.1:0-6762 GCA_039915385.1 Dokdonella sp. | reverse complement strand
GCGCGCGCGGTCGTCGATCCGCATTGTCGAGCAGCAGCCACGGCACGGGTTGCTGATTGGCTTCGCGTCCGTCATCGAAACCGAGCCGCGCGTACACCGGGCCGAGATCAGGCAGGTGATCGCCGTAAAACAGCAGCAGCGTGCGCCGCTTGCGTTGCGCGAGTGCGTCCGCGAGGCGCCCGAGTTCGTGATCGGCGTCGTCGAGCAGGTAGAGATAGTTGCCCAGCCACATGCGCCCGCCCGCATCGAGTTCTTCCGGCATCGGCAATGCCGCGAGACGCTGCGCGTCGAGACCGGGACGCCAGTCGAACGGCCCATGGTTCTCCATGCTGATCGCGAACACGAATTGCGGCGGGCCGTCGTCGGCGAGTTCGTCGAGCACGCGATCGGTCATCGCCGCGTCCGAGGTGAACAGTCCGACGATGCGATCCTTCGCGAACGATTCACCGTCGATAAAGCGCTCGAAGCCCAGCGCCGGGTAGGCACGCGCGCGGTTCCAGAACGCGATCGCGTTTGGATGGATCGCAACGCTGCGATAGCCATGCTCATCGAGCACGCGGGTAAGTCCCGGATACCAGCCGCGGTCGAGTTCGAGCCACGGATACTGGATGCCGCCGAGACTTGCGAGTGGTGCACCGGTCAGTACTTCGAACTCGGTACGGATGGTGCCGCCGGCAAATGTGGGCACCTTGAGATCGCCGCCACTCGCGTCGCGCACGAGGCGATGGTAGGCCGGCAAGTAGCGGCCGCTCGGAACATTGCGCAGGCGCGTCGGATCGAACAGCGATTCGCTTTGCACGACGACGATATCGGGCAGCGCGGCCGCTGACGTGGACAATCCCAGCGCATTGCCTATTTGCGGCGCATGCGCTCGCAGCAGCGCGAGCGCTGCGTCGCGATCAGCGGTCGGCACATCGCCGCCGCCGATGTTCCAGTGGTAGAGCAGCAGACTGCCGATCAGCCCCGTGTGTGCGGAGCTTTCAGCGAGCGACCAGGGTTGGAAGCCCCGCTCGACCGAACGGTACACGCGTCGCCAAGGTGCCGTGCCGACGATCAAGCTGCCCGCCGCCAGCAGGGCAAGTGCCGCGAGCGTCGGCGCACGCCAGCCCGCGAGCAGTGCAAGGCGGTTTTCGCGACACAGCAGAACGGTCAAGCCTAGCGCAAGTGCGATCAGCAGCGCATGCGTCGCATCCAGATGCAAATAGTGCGAGAACAACTGCACGGCCGGCCCGGGCTCGGCAAAGAAGCGCAGGTCGGCCGGCAACAGGGGGGTCTGCAGACTGCCGAGCTTTGCGCTGTTGGCGGCGTAAAGGCCGGCCACGCCGAGCAGCACAAGCCAGCTCGACAAGAGCAGGCGCCGCGTCAGCGCGAGCATCAGCGCAAATACGGTCAATGCAGGCAGTCCGTTGAGCAGCAGGGTGTGCACGGTGGTACTGCGCTGCATCGGTGCAGTGAGGTCGATGCCGGGGTCCAGGTGCGCGACGAGCAGCAAGACGAGCAGCGCGCACGCGAGCACCTGCACGGCATGACGCCGCGCCGGAGAGGACGATCGCTGCTCGACTATTTCGACGAGGGTGGTCATGACAGGCGCGCGACAATGCCATGACAGGACGCGCGCCGTATTAATGCTTCGTTAGCCATGCTCTGCGACGACCCTTGAACGGCGTTTCCTTCCTGATGCCGCCGGGAGGGGGAAAACGCAATGAAGCTGGCCGTACGCGCGATCGTGCTGCGACAATCGGCGCATGCTCCAGCCCGCTCCCTGGCCGCGACCGACGGCCGCCTTCCTCAACGAACGCCTGTCCCGGCTGGAATTCGCCTGCCGCGAATCCGGCGTGCCGTTCTATGACGACGCCGGCGTCGACGATCATCTGCAGCGCGTGTTGCTCACCAGCGATTTCGCCTACGAGAGCTTCCTCCGCGATCCACACCTGCTCGGCCCCGAGCTGCTGCAGCTGATGAGTGATCCGCGCCACGCGGACGCGCGCGCAGGCGTGCTCGCCGAAGCACGCGACGACGCCGCCCTTCGCGCAGCCTTGCGTCATTTCCGCAAGCGCGAAGCGCTGCGCCTGATCTGGCGCGACGTCAACGGTGCCGATGCGGTCGAGACGATTCTGGCCGGCGCGTCGGTTCTTGCCGACTGCTGCATCGAAGCGGCCTTGCGCGGCGCCGAGCGCCAGGTGAGCGCTCGGCACGGCTTCGTGCGCGATGCGCGCGGCCAGGTTCAACGCATGGTGGTGCTCGCCCTTGGCAAGCTCGGTGGCGGCGAACTCAACTTCTCGTCCGACATCGATGTCGTATTCGCCTACGCCGAAAACGGTGACAGCGCCGCTGGCGAGGAGAAGGGCCTTCGCGCGCTGGATGCCGCCGCCTACTACGCGCGTGTCGGCCAGGCGCTCGTTTCGCTGCTCGCCGACCGCAGTGCGGACGGCTATGTCTATCGTGTCGATCTGCGCCTACGGCCATTCGGCAATGCCGGACGTCTGGCGCTTTCCTTCGCCGCGATGGAACAGTATTTCCAGAGTGAAGGCCGCGACTGGGAACGCTACGCATGGATCAAGGCGCGCCCGGTAGCGGGCGATCGCAACGGGGGGTCACGTTTACTGGAGACACTTCGTCCGTTCGTGTTCCGTCGCTATCTCGACTACACCGCGTTCGCCGGCATGCGCGAGATGAAAGCGTTGATCGATGCCGAGGTCGCGCGCAAGGATCTTGCCGATCATCTCAAGCTGGGTCCGGGCGGTATCCGCGAAATCGAGTTCGTCGTGCAGCTGGTGCAGCTGATCCGCGGCGGGCGCGAGCCTACTTTGCGCGCACGCGGCTTGCTGCCGGCGCTTGCCGCGTGCGAGCAGCTGGGTTTCATCCCGACTGCGCGAGCACTGCGCCTGCGCGAGGCGTATCGCTTCCTGCGTCGGCTGGAAAATCGCGTGCAGATGTTCGCCGATCAGCAGACGCATGAGATCCCCGCGACTTCGGAGGAGCGCTCGCGCCTCGCGCTCGCCCTCGACTACGCAAGCTGGGAGCATCTGGAGATCGACTTGCGCGTGCATCGTGTCGCGGTTGCCGAAGAGTTCGCCGCGCTGATGGCGGTCGATGCACGCAGCAGTGCGCGCGAGGCGCAGGCGAAGTGGCCCGAATTCTGGCGCATGCTGGTGGCCAGCGACGTTATCGATGCAAAGACGCTCGCCGATGTCGGCTTCGAGCCGCCCGCGGAAGCCGCAGCGGAACTCGAGGCGATTCTCGGCAGCAACGCGCTGCGCAACCTGTCCGCGCTCGCACGCGAACGACTCGATCGCGTGATGCCTGCGGTTTTTGCCGCCGCGGCGGCACAATCGGAGCCGGCGCGCTGCCTCGCGCGCCTGCTGCGTCTGGTGCAGGCGGTCGCGCGACGATCGGTTTACCTGGCGCTGCTGGACGAACAACCTGCCGCGTTGAAGCGATTGAGCAGCGTCTTTTCAGCGAGTGCATTTCTCGCTGACCGCGTGGTCGCGCATCCGCTCCTGCTTGACGACCTGTTCGACGATCGCGTCGACAGCGCCGTGCCGGGACGTGCCGCGGTCGAGGACGAAGTTGCGCGCCGCCTTGCCGCGCTTGGCGATCGTGATCCGGAAGCGGAGATCGAGTTGATCCAGGAAGTGCGCAACTCTGCGTTATTTCGTGTCGGCCTCGCGTTCCTCGGGCAACGACTCGACGGCGTCGCTGCTGCGCGCGCGTTGTCGGAGATTGCCGAAGCGGTGCTCGCCGCGGTGTTGCGGATTGCTGAGAGCGAGCTTGTTACGGCGCATGGAAGGCTCGACGGCGCGATCGAAGCGGTCGCCCAGCGTTTCCCTCAGCTGCCCACCGGGCATCTTCTTGCGGCGGGAGAAAACATCAAGCGGTGGCCTGCCGCTGCGGTTTCCTCGCTGGGCATGGCGATCATCGCCTACGGCAGCTTCGGTGGCGCCGAGCTCGGCTTCGGCTCCGACCTCGACCTTGTGTTCGTCTATGACGGCGAGCGCGCACGCGGTGAATCCGATGGCGCAAAGCCGCTCGATGGTTCGCGCTACTACGCACGCCTCGCCCAGCGTGTCGTGCATCTGCTCGGCGTGCTCACACGCGCGGGTCGCTTGTACGAAGTCGATGTGCGCCTGCGTCCCGACGGCAGCAAGGGGATGCTCGTGCTGAGCATGGATGCCTACGAAAGCTACCAGCGCGAACGCGCGTGGACCTGGGAGCTGCAGGCGCTCGTGCGAGCGCGAGCGCTCGCAGGCGATGCCGCGCTCGGTCGCCGCTTCGAGCGCACGCGTGCGGAGCTCCTTGCGATGCCTCGCGATGCGGATACAGTGCGCAACGACATCGTGCAGATGCGCGAACGCTGGCGCGCAGATCGCGACCGTTCCGATGCACGCCAGTTCGATCTCAAGCAGGGCGCTGGCGGCCTCGTCGACATCGAATTCCTGCTGCAGGGCATCGTGCTGCTGCATGCGCGAACACACGAGAAATTGTTGGCGAGTGGCAACAGCGCCGATCTGATCGAAGCGGCGATGGGGGTCGGCGTATTCGACGGCGAGGAGGGTGCATCGCTCGCACGCGCGCATGCAGCACTGTTGTCGAGCGCGATCGGCTGCACGCTGGATGGAAGGTCGCGGGTGATGCCGCGCGATGCGCAGATCGAGCAGCAGGCTGCGTGCGTGTTGGAAGTAGCGGGGAAGTTGGGGTTGTTGGGCGGGTGATGGGGTGTTCAACACTTGTGCGTTGGGGTGGAATTTTCCGTTTTTCGATGACTGCAATCTACCCAAAGCAGACATGCGGGCGGCGCGAACGCAACCGACTTGCAACGCTTAGTTTTCTTATTTCGATCGCTTGGGCCGCCCAGCCCCGGGCGCATGGGAGAGGTAAGCGACAAATCCTGCTGCGAGCTCGGCTGCCAGCAAATCGGGCGAGAAGCCGCCGAAGCTATGCCATATCGAGTTGGCGTCGAGCGCATAGGCTTCGATCGAACAAGTTGCATTGAGCAACGCAAACCGAAGCGCGCGTTCGGGGTCCGTTTGTACGATCTCGTCGCGATGATGCAGGAGAACCGCGACGACTTCCTCCACATTCGCCACCATGACCGAGCGTACCCGACGGACGAAATCGCGGTCGTCCGTCGAATCCAAGTAGCGCGTCAGGGATCGGATCAGAAGCGGATGCTGGCGATACTGTTCGAACAACACTTTCATCAGCTTCACTGCCGTTGATTCCAGCGTTTGCTTCAGCAAGGCAGATTTGAGGTGGAGGCGATTGTTCGCGTTGCTTTGCTCCAAGACATGCAGGAATGCAGCGCGGATGAGAGCATCCTTGTCGTGATAGCGGCGGTATACGCTTGCAGGAGCGACTTCCGCGAGCGCTGCAATTTTCGGCACGGTGGCCGCGTCCAGTCCCGACTCCGAAATGACGCGAATCGTTGCAGAAAGCAGGCGTTGCGCTGTTGCACGGCTGCGGTCCTGTTGGGGAGATTTTTCGGTGTCCATGCAGTGAGTCTAGACAACCTCCTGGAAATATGCGAATGTGAGTTCGCATTCACATATTGGACTTAGACACAATGCATTTCGCCACCTGGATTGCGCACCTTTTCGTGGTTTCACTGCTTGTGGTCGTCCCGATCGTCGAGGTTCGCTACGACCGTCGATTGAAGCAGTTCACCAGCTCCGAACGCCGCACGGCGTGGTATCGACTCAACATCATCGTGCTGTGCGTCCTTGCTGCCACAGCGCTCGCCCTGGCTTATCCCGTGAACATTTTCGGGCTGGCTAACCGCGGATCGGTGGCGGCATGGCTAGGTGCCCACAGGGCCGTTTTCCTCGGCGCGACTGAATTGGCCCTGGCGTATACGGGCCTCGCACTCACGCAAGGATTCAAGGCAGCAATCGATCGAACTTTCCGATTGAGGATCGCCAAAGCGATGCGGTCGATGCGATTCATGCTTCCCGTCACGGGGCGCGAACGTCAGTGGTGGATCCTGGTGAGCCTTTCGGCGGGCGTGTGCGAGGAGATTCTGTATCGCGGCTTCGTTACCCAGTACTTCTCCGGCTCCCTAGGCGCGACGATTTCACTCGGAACCGTAGGCGCTTGGCTGACCGCCTCGCTGTTCTTCGGATTGGCGCACGCCTATCAGGGCGTGACCGGAATTCTCAGAAGCGGGCTCGCTGGTTTGCTGCTCGGTGCGATTTCCATTCTGTCCGGCGGACTGTTGATCCCCATTGTGTTGCACTTCGTTTTCGACCTGCAGACGTTGTGGATCTACCGGCCAATGGCCGATGATCCGGACACGGCAGAACAACTGATCAACGGGTGCGAACCCTCCATGTTGTGACACGGCGGAGAACATCGATACATGTCTGCTCCTGGCCGATAGCGGATCTTGAAGCTTCGGTGTGCTCTGTGATACCGGGATCTACCGGCGCGGCGCACCTTCGCTGCCGCGGTGGCTGCCGCTGCAAGAAGATCGCACGATGAGGCTCGTCGAGCACACTCCCCCGATGCCGTCGGGGGAGTGATCGGCAAGAATCAATCCTTCGCCGGCTCGGCGAAGTTCGCGACGGCCTGGCCGCCCTTCGCGCTCGAAATCGAGCAGTTGTAACCGGTGCTACTCGGGTTCAGCACGAGAAAGGTGTTGACCGGTTTCTTGAAATCGGTGCCGATCTGGAATAGAACGTACGCGTCTGGCAGCGCAGGTGGCTTGAACGCGCCGAACGCGTATACACCGGCGAGGCCGATTGGCGACAGCTTGGCCGAAAGCTC
>JBDSNK010000088.1:0-3717 GCA_039915385.1 Dokdonella sp. | reverse complement strand
GCTCCGCATCGGCCTTGGTCAATCCGGAGGCATCAGCAATCGCTGAGACAAATTCGCCTTTATTCATTTAGGACTCCCGCTCGGAGCTGACGCTCCGCAAAGAATTTGATCGAGTCGGGGCACGCATCTCCGAAGGATGTTTCACCTGGAGTTCGCATGCCTCGTTACCCCGCAATCGCCCGGACAACGGCGTCATCTTGGATCGCGGCGCGTTCTTTATACCAGTGCGTATGGGGGGGCGCAACACGAGGCGCGGCGCGCTTTCCGCGACTTTTTTTTCCATGACCGCCGATGCGGTTGCGCGGCCGCCCTTGACACTGCGCTAGAAATATCTCCATCGGCGAATCACGCATCGCGCGCAATGAGTTGCATTCGCCCACGAACCACCCATCGCGCCGTGTCTTGCACGAGTCGCGCATCGGCGCGACTCGCGGGCCAACGCTTTCCTAGTGCGGTCGCACAGCGGATTCGACCACATGATCCTCTCGCGCGCGCGTCGAATCGCCTTCTACACGCGCTGCCGGAGTCAACGGGCGTTCCAGTGCCAGATCGAGAACCTCGTCGATCCAGCGCACCGGATGGATGTCTAGAGAATCGGTCACGTTTTTCGGGATATCGACCAGATCCTTGCGGTTTTCCTCCGGGATGATCACCGTCGTGATGCCGCCACGATGCGCCGCCAGCAATTTTTCCTTTAGCCCACCGATCGGCAATACGCGGCCTCGCAGGGTGATCTCGCCGGTCATCGCGACTTCCGATCGTACCGGCACCTTGGTCAGCACCGAAACCAGCGCCGTGCACATCGCAATACCGGCACTTGGGCCGTCCTTCGGCGTCGCGCCTTCGGGCACGTGCACATGCACGTCGACCTTCTGGTGGAACTCGGGATCGATGCCGAAACGTTCCGCGCGCGCGCGCACGACACTGAGCGCCGCCTGGATCGACTCCTGCATCACCCCGCCGAGCTGGCCGGTATGGATCAGCTTGCCCTTGCCTGGCACCACCGTGGTTTCGATGCTGAGCAGGTCGCCGCCGACTTCCGTCCAGGCCAGGCCGGTCACCAATCCGATTTCGTTCTGCTGTTCGGCACGACCGTAGGTGAACTTGCGCACGCCGAGATAATCGTCCAGATTTTTCGCGTTGACCGTGATCTTGGCACGCTTGCGCTCGGCCGAAACCTTGCCCTTCTTCGCCGCCTTCGCGGCAGCGAGGCTGAGTTCCTTGACGACCTTGCGGCATATCTTCGAGATTTCACGCTCAAGACTGCGCACGCCGGATTCGCGGGTGTAGTAGCGGATCACATCGCGAATCGCGTCCTCGGCAACCTGCAGCTCGCCTACCTTCAGACCGTTCGCCTTGAGCTGCTTGGGAACCAGGTAGCGCAGAGCAATGTTCGCCTTTTCCTCTTCCGTATAGCCGGGAATGCGGATGACTTCCATGCGGTCTGCGAGCGCCGGAGGGATGTTCAGTGAGTTCGCGGTCGCGATCCACATCACTTCCGAAAGATCGACATCGACCTCCAGATAGTGATCGTTGAAAGTGTGGTTCTGTTCCGGATCGAGCACCTCGAGCAGGGCCGCCGACGGATCGCCACGGAAGTCCATCGACATTTTGTCGATCTCGTCGAGCACGAACAGAGGATTGCGCGTGCCGGCTTTGGTCAGGTTCTGAATGATGCGCCCCGGCATTGACCCAATGTACGTGCGACGGTGACCGCGGATTTCCGCTTCGTCACGCACGCCACCCAGCGACATGCGAATGAATTTGCGATTGGTCGCCTTGGCGATCGACTGACCCAGTGACGTCTTGCCCACGCCGGGTGGTCCGACGAGGCACAGGATCGGTCCCTTCATCTTGTTCACGCGCTGCTGCACGGCAAGGTATTCGAGGATGCGCTCCTTGACCTTTTCCAGACCAAAATGATCGGCGTCAAGCACTTCCTGCGCGCGCTGCAGATCGCGACGCACCTTGGTCTTCTTCTTCCACGGCACGCCGAGCAGGCAGTCGATGTAGTTGCGCACGACGGTTGCTTCGGCCGACATCGGCGACATCTGCTTGAGCTTGTTGAGCTCCGCACGCGCCTTGGTTTCGATCGGCTTCGGCATGCCAGCGGCGGAAATCTTGCGCGCGAGTTCCTCCAGTTCGTTCGGCGTCTCATCGCTGTCGCCGAGCTCCTTCTGGATCGCCTTCATCTGCTCGTTGAGGTAGTACTCGCGCTGGCTCTTCTCCATCTGCGTCTTGACACGACCGCGGATGCGCTTCTCGATCTGCTGTACGTCGATTTCGCCATCGACCATGCCGACGAGAAGTTCCTGGCGATCGGCGACGTCGACGGTCTCGAGCACACGCTGCTTCTCGGCAACACGCACGGCGATGTGCGAAGCGATGGTGTCGGCAAGCCGCGACGGATCTTCGATGCCGGCAAGTGTCGACATCAGCTCCGGGGGAATCTTACGCGACAGCTTGACCAACTGTTCAAACAGGCTCGTGAGCTGGCGACCGATCACGTCGACCTCACGGTCGCTGCGCGTGTAAGCGGCTTCAAGCACGCGCGCGTGCGCGACCATCAGTTCGTCGCGCTCGCCGAACGCAGCGATCTCGGCGCGGTCCGTGCCTTCGACTAACACCTTGATCGTTCCGTCTGGCAACTTCAGCAGCTGCAAAACACTCGCGATGGTGCCGATCGAATACAGGTCACCGGCAACAGGTTCGTCCACGTCCGGGCTGCGCTGCGCGACAAGCAGGATTTTCTTGCCGCCCGCCATCGCGATGTCCAGCGCGCGCACGGATTTTTCGCGGCCCACAAACAGCGGTATCACCATGTGCGGAAACACCACGACATCGCGCAATGGCAGCACCGGCAACTCGATCAGGTCGGCGGAGGGCTTGGGGGTCTTGTTCGGTTTGTCAGTCATCGGACTCGAAGAGATCGCTGAATATGCAAAGGAGGTATCGCTGGCAATTGCTCCTGCATTGCGACCCGCAGGGATGTGGGAAGTGTTCGCTGGCGTCGGGAACGCCAGCGGACCAGCATACCGACCATCCATGGTCTCGCTGGCAATTGCTCCTGCATTGCCAGCATACCGACCATCCATGGTCATAACGCAAACGGCAGCGTGAACTCACGCTGCCGTATCGTCAAGTAAGGATCATTGTCGACTTATGCAAGGGCCGCGCTGGCCCTGCATCATCGAGGCGACGCGATTATTCAGCCGCGGCGCGGGTTTGCGGATTGCCGCGATAGATCAGATAGGGCTCGGCCTGGCCGTTGATCACTGCTTCGTCGACCACGACCTTGCTCACATGTTCGAGCGATGGCAGGTCAAACATCGTGTCGAGCAGCACCTGTTCGAGAATTGTACGCAAGCCACGCGCGCCGGTCCTGCGCTTGAGCGCCTTGCCCGCAACCGCAGTCAATGCGTCGGGGCGGAATTCCAGCTCCGCGCCTTCCATCTCGAACAACTTCTTGAACTGCTTGGTGATCGCGTTCTTCGGCTCGGTCAAGATCTTGACCAGCGCCGCTTCATCGAGTTCCTCAAGCGTTGCCACGACCGGCAGACGGCCGACGAATTCGGGGATCAAACCGAACTTGATCAGGTCTTCCGGCTGAACGTCGGCGAGCAACTTGCCGGTGTCGTTCTGGCGGTTCTTGCTGCGCACTTCGGCGTTGAAGCCGATGCCGGTCGCTTCCGACCGCTGCATGATGATCTTCTCGAG
>JBDSNK010000023.1:0-12061 GCA_039915385.1 Dokdonella sp. | reverse complement strand
CTGCTTCAACTCGCCAGTGATCCTGCTGGCGATGGCGAACAACAAAAGACAATGGCGCGCCTGACACTCACACGCATGGCCGAGCGCGGCCTCTGCGATCATCTCGCGGGCGGCTTCTTCCGCTATTGCGTCGACGATCATTGGGAGATCCCGCACTTCGAGAAGATGCTGTACGACAACGCGCAGCTGCTGCCGCTCTACGCGCAGGCATGCATCGCCTTTGATGAGCCAGCCTTCGGCAATACCACTCGCGCCTGCGCGCGCTGGCTCTCAGGCGAGATGGAGGCGACGGACGGCGGTTTCTGGAGTTCGCTCGATGCCGATTCCGAAGGTGAGGAAGGCCGCTACTACGTGTGGCAGCGCGATGAAGTACGCGGCTTGCTCGCGTCCGACGAATTCACGGTCGCTGAAAAACGCTTCGGTCTCGATCGCGAAGCGAACTTCGAGGGACACGCCTGGCACCTCGTGCTTGCTGCATCGATCGATGACATCGCAACGAGCATCGGCATTGCCTCCGAGGACGCGGCACGGCGCGTGGAAACGGCGCGCGCCACTCTGCTCAACGCGCGCGCGAAACGCGTGCGACCCGGCCTCGACGACAAGATCCTCACCGCGTGGAACGCGCTGACAATCGCTGGTGCGGCGCGCGCCGCGCGCTGGCTCGCCGATCGCCCGCTACTCGCAGAAGCCGAATATGCGCTCGACTTTCTGCATGCCAACGTCTGGAAGGATGGCCGTCTATACGCCTGCCATGCCAGCGGCGTTGTGCGATTTCCCGCCTACCTCGACGATCATGCGTTCCTGCTCGACGCGTTGCTCGCCATGCTGCAGATTCGCTGGAGCGCGCGCGACATCGCCTGGGCTATTGCTCTGGCCGACGCTCTGCTGGAAAACTTCGAAGACACACAGGGTGGCGGCTTCTTCTTCACCGCGCACGATGCGCAGGCATTGCCGCAACGCCCGAAACCGTGGATGGACGATTCGCTGCCGTCCGGCAATGGCGTCGGCGCGCGTGCGCTGCTCAAGCTCGGCCATCTGCTTGGCGAGAGTCGCTACATCGATGCAGCCGAACGCTGCCTGCGCGCTGCGTGGCCGATGCTGATGGATATTCCGCATGCCTGCTGTGCACTGCTGCTTGCGCTCGACGAATACCTGCAGCCGGCCGATCATCTCGTGGTGCGCCATCGTGAGTCGCCTGATATGGACGCCTGGGTTCGCGCTGGTGAGGCCCATCGCCAACACGGCGCGGACGTCTATTTCATTCCGCAGGATGTGAGCGGCCTGCGCGGGGTGCTGGCGGCTCCCGCGGACGATGCGATCACAGCCTTTCTGTGCAGAGGCACATCGTGCGGACCGCCTATCGTGCAACTCGATACGTTCGAACGCGCACTCGACCAACCCGCGTGACCAATTGCGAATCCGCCAGGGAGACCGCCATGACACCCAGCCGACCGATTCGTCAATTGATGTTTCATGCACTCGTCGTCGCGTGCCTCGCGCTCACGAGCGCGGCCCATGCTGCGAGCGGCGAAATCGGACCCGCCGACGATTTCCGCACCGCGATGCAAACGCTCGTCGCCGGCGACACGCTCACGCTGCGCGGCGGCACCTACGCGCTGACGAGCTATTTCAATCTTCAGCTGATCGGTACGGCATCAGCGCCGATCACGATCCGAGCGAAGGTCGGCGAACAACCGCTGCTGCATTTCGTCGGCAGCAGCCAGAACATCGTCAACGTGAGCAGCTCCGCCTTTCTCGTGTTCGATGGCATCGAGTTCAGCGGCGGCTCGCGCGGCATCCGACTCACGGCGTCCTCCGACATCACGATCCGCAACTGTCATGTTCACGATACTGCCGCGAATGCGATCGCCGCGAACGATTCCGGCAGCGACTACGCGCGCCTCGCCTTCATTCACAACGAAATCGACCATACCGGCGACACCGGTGAAGGCTTCTATCTGGGCTGCGAGGCGGATGCCTGCCGCATGCACGACTCCCTCATCGCCGGCAACTATATTCACGACCTCACCGGCCCCGCGGTGACGCAAGGCGACGGCATCGAGATCAAGTTCGGCAGCTATGCAAACATCGTGCGCGACAATGTCATCCACGACACCGCCTATCCGGGCATCACGCTCTACGGCGTCAACGGGCACGGCGCGCGCAACATCATCGAGCGCAATCTTGTCTGGCACAGCGGCGACAACGGTATCCAGGCCGACTCGGACGCGATCGTCCGCAACAATATCGTGCTCGGGGCGGCTGGCGCCGGCTTCGGCGCGAACTCGCCACCCGGCATCACGGCCGGCAATCTTGACATCGTCAACAACACGCTGATCAACGCGCAAAACGACACAATTCATCTAAGCGGCGTCGGCGCGGCCGTCCTGATTGCCAACAATGCGCTCTACGCAAACGGCCACAATGCGGTGTTCGCGAGTGGCGCGACCAACCTCGTCTCGCTCAGCCACAACGTAGGAAGCGGATCACTCTCCGGCGTATCCGCAGGATTTGATGCCGCTGGCAGCATTGCCGCAGATTTTGTCGCCGGCAGTTATTCAGGAACGCTCCCGCAGACCCTCATTCCGAAGCTGCGCCTGGCCGCAAGTGCGGACGCCGCGTACCTGGCGAGCGACGACTTCGACGGCGTCGTGCGCGGCACGTCATCCGATGTCGGCGCCTATCGCGCGCGCGCGAACGATCTGCCGAACTGGACCCTGCAGGCGACGTTCAAGCAATCCCCGCGCATTTTCGCGGACGGATTCGAGGGCGGGACTGCGCCATAACCGAACCCTGCTGACGCAGCGCTAAGGCGTGAGTATGTTCGCCGCGCCGGGTGTCAGCGTACTGGTCAGTTTCCAGTCGGCCGCGTCATTGCCCGTTCTGGTGCCATCCGGGCTGCGGATCAGGCTAAGCGTCGTCGCGTTGCTGTCCAAACCGGGGAACGGCGTTCCTGCGACAAGGTTCCAGGTACCCGGAAATCCCGTGATCACGGCCGCGTTGATCGACCCTTCGTAAGACAGCGCGTCGAGCACGCGTTGCGAAGCGATATCGATGAGGACGACGCCGTCTGGCGCGCCGTTCTGGATATTGTTGTCGGGCATGGCAAACGGAATGTGCGGCACGCCCATCGGCACGCTCAGCGCCGGCGAATGCAGCACGAAATACTGCCCCGCATCCAGCATGCCCGCCACGCCAATCGAAGAGCGCGCGTATTCGCTGCCGTCACTGCCGTTGATGAAGACGAGTGCAAGGCTGCTCAAATCGATCGTGTTCGCGCTGCTGTTGTAGAGCTCGACAAACTCCGTCGAGTCGGGGCCGACATTGTCGTAGTCGATTTCGTTGATCACCAGCCCGGCGTACGGGTCGATGACCGTCATCGTGCCTTGCGCCGATGCGGAAAAATCGAAGCCGGGCTCGGTGCCTGCACCGTCCGTGTCGCAGTACGTCCAGCTCGCGCCGGCGTCGCCACTGAAACGGTAGGCATAGGAGTAGAGCCCGGGAATCAGCGGCGCCGTGATACCTGCCTGGAATTCATCGTCGTTGCCGAACTGCGCGTTGTACGCCGCATCGACGAAACGCCAACCGGAAAGCAGGCGTGGGTCGCTGAATTCGAGACCGTAACCGAACTCGGCCGTCCATCCGGGAGGCGCGCCTGCGGCTTCGGTGACACCGGCTTCAAACAAGCGTCCGTATATCAGCGCCGACGGCGTGCCGGCAACGACGTTCAGCGCGGACGGGAGCTGCACGACGCAATAGTCCGTTTCCGCCGGCAGCCCGGATTCGTTCAACGCACGCTCGACGCGAACGGATGCTCCCAGCGTGTTGCCCAGTTGCGCCCACAACGTGACCGGCGATGCACCCTCAACGAGCCCGTCGACCAGCACGGTTGCGCTGCTCTGGCCGGTGGCGACCGTGACACCACCGCCGCTCACGGCCAGCCGCGTCGGATCGGATGAGGTGATTGGCACGAAGGTCGGCGCAACGGCTGCGGCATCGAGGGTCACGCGGAGCGGTGAGTAGGCGGTCGCAATGCCGCTGGTTGCGGTCGCCACCGAACTCAGCGCTGGCCCGAAACCGAGCAGCCCACTCTCGAAGCCGTTCGCGAACATCGGGTCCAATGTCTGCGCGGACGCGGGTGCACCGACCAACAGGCAGACCATTCCAACCAGCCCCGCGACAATGCCGTTGATGCGCATGACAGTTCCCCCGACTGACATTCGCGTCGTGCCCGCGCACGCACGCGCGAGCCTGGCCCGCCGCCCGAGTGTGCGTCAGACTCGGATGCGCGTCTATGCAGTTGGCGCGTGGTCGCTACGACGTCCATAGTCGTATGCCGGATATTCGCCTCGCGTAGGCCAGCCAGCGGTTCTGCGCAGGAATACCTTCATCCCTGTGGCAAATCGCCCTGCTTAGGCATAATCCCCGACACAGGGGTTGTGCCGGATCATGTTCAGATTTGCCGCTTTCGTCGTCTTCTTGTTGTTGTGCTTTGCCGGACCGTCATCGGGATTCGAATCGACGGCTCAGCAGCCGCTCGACCTGTTCGACCTCGGCGCGCCCTCTTTCACGAATTTCTCATCACGCGACGGCCTGCCCGACGCGGTCACCGTCAGCACCCAGACCGATCGCGAAGGTTTCGTCTGGATCGCGTCGCCCGCGGGCCTCTTCCGCTACGACGGCCGGCGCTGGGCGGCGAGCGACAATCCAGCCATGGCAAAATCGGCCGACAGCCTGTGGCTCGACCAGCAAGGCACGCTGTGGGCGGGGTTTCGCGATCATGGCCTGGCGCAATACGACGGCACCCGCTGGCAGGTCGAAGACCTCAGCACGGGCCTGCCGTCGGAGCAGGTCCGCCGCTTTTACGAAACACGCAACGCCGACGGCAGCCATACCCTGTGGGCGCTGACCTGGGACCAGGGACTGATGCGGCGCGAGGGCGGAAAATGGGCGCTCGATCCGGGCAATGCACAGCTGCCGCACACCGCCATCCTTTCGATGGCGCAAACCCGCCACATCGGCGGGCACGAACGCACGTGGGTCGGCAGCGGCAACGAAGGCCTGTGGTATCGCGAAGACCAGGAAGGCGCACCCGAGGCGAAATGGCAGCGCTTTCGCGCGCCCGACTTTGATCCCACCCAGGTCGAATTCCTGTTGGCGACCGAGCGCGCCGGTCACGAAGAATTGTGGATCTCGGTGTTCGGCGCAGGCCTGTGGCGACTCACCGACGATGGCATGCGCAAGTGGACCAAGGAAAGCGGCGAGCTGTCGACCAATGATCTGTACGATATCGCCGAGACCCCGTTGCCCGATGGCGATCGCGCACTCTGGGTATCGTCGCGCTTCGGCCTCGTGCGCATCCATGGTGACCGCGCGCAGGTGTTCGACCGGCGCCACGGCCTGCCATCCAACGTCGTGCGCGGACTCGGCGTCTGGCGCAGTCCGAACGCCGACGAAGTGCTCTGGCTCGCGACCGAGTCTGGTGTCTCGCGCACGATCATCGGCGCGAACCCATGGCTGACGGCATCGCTGATGGGCGCGCACGCGACCGGTGTGTTTTCCGTGCTGGTCGAGCCGGACGATCACGGCAGCGAGCGCCTGTGGGTCGGTGCGAGCGACGAGGGCATCGGTCTGTTCGAGCAGGGACGCTGGCGCTATTTCAGCGAGGCCAACGGCGCGCTACCCGATTCCAACGTGCGCATGATCGCGGCAGCCAATGACGAGCAGGGCCAGCGTACGCGCTGGGTCGGCCTGCGCTTCGGGCATCTTCTTCGCGTGCGCGACGGACCGCTGTTCGAAACCGTCAATACGCCGTGGGACAAGCAAGTCGGTGAGGCTGTCTTCGATACGCTCACGCGCAGGATCAATGGCCACTACGAGCAATGGTTCGCCCTGCGACAGGCGGGCACCTATCGAAAGCGCGATGGCGTGTGGACCGCGCTTCGTCCGGACAACGCGGTCGGGCACTGGCGGGTCAGCAAGTTTCTTGAACAGATCGATGCGAGCGGTCGCTCGTGGCTTTGGGCTGCCAGCAATCAGGGGCTCGCGCGTTTCGACGGCGATCGCTGGACATTGTTCGGCCGCGAAACCGGCATGCCCGATACCGATCTCCTCGGCGTGAACCTGATCGAGGATGCGCGAGGTCGACCGATTCTGTGGGTGGGCACGACCAACGCAGGCATCGCGCGTGTCGATATCAGCGACCCGAAACATCCGCTGATGTTGCCGAACGACCTGCCGTCGCCACCGGACCTCACCGCCTACAGCGCGCTGCGCGATTCCAGCGGACGCGTCTATATCTGCACGAACAACGGCGTGCAGCAGCTGACGCCAAACGCCGGCGGCTACGCGTCGCACGTGTTTGCGCGCAAGGACGGCATGGTCAACGACGAGTGCAACACAGACGCGCAGTTCATGGATGCGCACGACCGCTTCTGGACCGGAACGCTGGGCGGGCTGACCCTGCATGACCCGCAGCGCGCACCGCAAGACAAGTACGCCAAGCCCCTCAAGATCATCGACATGCGCATCGACGACACGCCTGTGCACGGCAGCAGCCTGCACGTCGATTCGTCAGCGCGTGACGTCAGCATCGAGTTCGCTCTACTCTCGTGGCAACGCGAAGGCGAATCGCGGTTTCGCACGCAATTGGTCGGCTACGACGCAAGACCTGGCGAATGGAGCGCGCAGAATTCGCGCAGCTTCAGCGCACTGCCGCCGGGTGACTATCTGCTGCGTATCGAAGGGCGCGACTACGCCGGCAACCTCAGCACACCGATCGAATTGCCAATCGCCATGGCGGCGCAATGGTGGCAGCAGCTGTGGGCCCGCATCGTGTTCGGTGCGGTCATGCTGCTGCTTGGCTACGCCGTGCTGCTGTGGCGAACGCGCGCGCTCAACGCGCAACGCAGCGACCTAGAGCAGCGTGTCGCTGTACGCACCATGGAACTCAACGACGCCAACGAACGACTGCTCGAACTGTCCTACATGGATGCGTTGACCGGACTTGCCAACCGACGTCGGTTGCTGGAGACGCTCGATCAAGGCCCACACGATGCGCAGCGCGGAGCGCCTACCGCACTGATCTTTGTCGACGTGGATTACTTCAAGGACTACAACGATCGCCATGGCCATCCCGCTGGAGACGAGGCCCTGCGCGGCGTCGCTGCAACGATGCGCCGTTGCGCGCCACCGGAAGCACTCGTCGCGCGTTAAGGTGGCGAGGAGTTTGCCTGTCTGTGGCCACACGCCGATGCCGCGCAAGGCGTCGCACTTGCCGAGCGCATTCGAGAAGCGGTAGCCGCCTGTGACATTGCAATTCCGGGCTCTCGGCTGACCGAGCGCGTCACGATCAGCGCCGGCGTTGCTGGTGCAATCCTGTCCAGTTCCGCAGACGCTCATCTCCTGCTGCGTAATGCAGACATGGCGCTATACCAGGCCAAGCGCGATGGAAGGAATCGCGTGAGCGCGCTTGGCGCGCAGACCTGACAGCTTGCGCCCTCCGCGCCACCGAAAACGATCAAGCGCGACGGAAATCACGACGTCAATTCCATCCAGGCCGAACCGATAATCCTGCGCGACGCTTCCATCCAGGCGCGAATTCACGCTACGCACAGGCGATGGCTGCGCTGAAGAAGACAGCGGAATCAGCAAGGAAGACCGCGAAGAAAAAAAAACGAACTCGCTGAGTGTCCACTTGGCGCGTCGTGTCAGCTCCACTGAATCGGACACACCGGCGCAGCTGGGATCACGCCCAAGACCGGCGGTTTGGGGAAATACGGCCTGGTCACTTGCACCGCTGCGCCGCTCTCGTCGCCGAACAGCAGGGAAACAAGTCTCTTCATGTCACCTCGCTCTCGCCAATGAAGGTCGGTCGCATATGCGGATGAGGTTTGCGGCAAACGGCCTTCGACATGTGATGCATTCGCCTATGGTGTCGCTCCAACGGCGTGACGCCGCACCCTTTGCATGTACCGCTTCGCGATGCGTTGCAGCAGCGCACGCGCGAGCGTGAATGCCAACATGCCGACCAACATGGCGCAGACGACTCCGCCCGCGACCCACGGCACTCGTCCGATGGCGGCGATTTTTCGCACCGCGGTCATGCAAGCAGTCATCGCAAGCGCCATGATGACGAGGTCGAATGCGACACCGCACATTCCTGCGATGACCCAGCGCGCGTAGCCGGCGCGCTGCAAAGGTAGCCGGCACAAGCGTGGCAGCACGATCGCGATGACCATGGCGAGCATCGTCAAAGGGAACCAGCGGCAGTGATCGTCAATGGCATCGAGCCACCCGTCGCTCGATGTGCCGCGGGTGCTGCAAAGATCGAGTAGCGCCTGCGGTGGCACGCGCAGAAAATCGAGCGAGATGCCGACACTAATGGCGACCGCACACGGCAGCATATCGCGGCGAACGCAGCGACCAATGGCGCCTGCCGCGCCGAGCAGCTCGATTGCCACGCAGATGAGCACGCCGCAGCACGTCCATGTGCCACTGCCTTGCATCGGATTGCCGGCGACCGGCAGCTCCATCACCACATACCCGAGCACGCTGACCGCTGCCACGCGCAACGCGGACCCGCACGCATTGGGAGGACTCAGCGCCGCGAGCTTCGCAACGCCTTCGCTAGTTGCAGCTACGTCGGCGTCGATGAGGGCCTGCATGACCTAGGCGGCCGTGCGTGCTACGTCATTCATCACGGCATACCAGGTACACACGACACCGGCCGGCGAAATGCCGCCGGAACCGTTCGAATGCGGCACGGTACGCACGATTGAACCGCATAGTGCCGGTCGCTGTTCGACGCCGTTTGGCCACGGCGGGCTCTGGTAGCCGAGATAGTCGTAGACCCATTCTTCACCGCCGACCAGACCGCGGCCCTGGAATCGCACGTTGTTCGGATTGCCGTAGCCGATCGAACCGTTGAGCGCGAGTTCCCAGCCGGGTCCGAAGATGCGGCCACGAAAAATACCCATCGGTGCGGCGACGATCTCGATGTTCCCGCGGCCGAACTCGAGATCGTTGAACGGTGTTGCTAGAACAGCATCGTTGAGCAGGCTGCGATAGGTCCACAAACCGACCAGGCTGCCGGTTTCCGGTGCATAACTCATGCTGCCTCCGACTGGAACGGTGCGATACGCGACGACATCGACAATCTCTAGCGCACATCCACGCGAAACAACTTCTTGCGCACGCCAGGCGCTGCGCCGGTCGCCATTGGTTGGGTCTGTCCAAGTACGCCATCGCGAGTGCGTATCTCCACATGGATACGCGCCTGCTCCACCTCGTTAGCGCTGAATGCGTGCAGCGAGAAGAAAGCCTTCACTTCCAGATGCGTCTGACAATTGGCGCAGTACTGAACACTCCAGCGGCTGAGCACGGCTTCGCGGCCGATCAGTTGTTGCCTGCCGTCAATGTCGGCATAGGCGGACACCACAAACGAACCGCGAATCGGCGCGCGATTGAGCCCGGAGACACGCAGCATTCTCGCGCTGCGATTCGCTGCATCCGCGCTCGCGAGCGCCTTGGGCGCCTCTTCGAGCGAGCCGGGGCCGTAGGTGAAACCCAGTTGCGTCTCGATATTGATGCAGTCCAGCGAGGTGTAGCTGAATTCCTTGCAGTCCTCGACCCGCTTGAATGGATCCAGCGGCGATGCAAGCGACAACCACGCATTCGGAATCGTGCCAGGCGTCGGACCCTGGCTGTCGACGGAATTCGTCCCCGGATAACCCTCGATCACCTCGAGTCGATCAGTGAAGCCATGGCGCTTCTGCCACAGCCAGAAAACGCGATCGATGAAGCAATGGTGGAAGAAGAAGATCGGATCCAGACCAGCCGTATCGTTCTCGCCCATGTCGCCATTGGCGCCTTCGATCGGTGAGCGATCACCCGCGTTCGGACCACTCGACACGTCGTAGCCGCCTACAGCCAGGTGGACACTGTTGTGCGGTGATTCCAACGGAACAACAGCCGCTGCGCCAGCGGTCACATCATCGTTCCATTGCGCGGCGGACGTGGTGTTGGAGAAAACGGTGTAGTTGGGCGCATCCAGGCAGGCAGCGAACTTGGTCGCCACGTTGGTCGGAACGGTTTTGCCGTCGATGACGATGTAGGAACCGAACCAGTTGATGATGTTCTGGTTCAGCAGTTTCACGTTCTGGATGTAGTCGGAGAACTGTGCGTTGTGTTTCTGCGTGTTCGCCCTGTCCTGCGCAGTGCCGACCAGGCCCGACAGCGGATAGCGCACGGTTTCGTACCCCAGCGGCTTTCCGTAGTTGGGATCGTCGCCGTTGATGTTGTCGACGATCGCTTTGTTGAACACGAACGAACGCAGCGGATTCGCAATAGTCTGTCCGTCGAGCACGAAGTCCTTCTGCGTCAACGCCCACGGAATGCCGTTGTTGAGCGAGTCCACACTGGTCTCGTCCCAGTACGGCATCGTCACGTCCGCGCAACCGGGGATACTTCGCAGTGCCTCTTCCAGTTTCACCAGATAGACGCGATGCCAGGTCGGGAACAGGATATTGCCGTGATTGCAGTAGCCGCCCCAGTACGAGGAATTGCCCCAGCCGGCGCCGCGAAATGGCTCGCCGTGAAAGCCTCCGATCCGGAAAAAGGAATGCGGATCGTCCGCCGGCAATTCCTTGATGCCCTTCCATGCGCGCATCAGATCCTCGAGCGCTTTCTTGTTGCCGGCGTTGTAGTCGGCCTGCAATGCTTCGAGTGAACGACGAACCCGCAGTGTCGATGCCATGCTCTGCTCCTCGTGCAACAAAGTTGTCGTCGAATGTTTCCCGATCACTCGCGGCTCGTTGTTTGTGCCACCCGCGCAACGGCCAGAAGCGGAATGCGCGCGACATGCCCGTCGCGCGCATCGCTGCGGTCGGCGCGGCCGCTTATTGCGGGCATCCCTGTTGCACCCAGCAACCGAACGTGTTCACCATGTCGGGTGTCCACGGACCCTCGCCGGAGCCCGCAGGCGGCATCGCGCCGCCGGCGACTTCAGAATAGATCTTCGCGGCCCACATCTTCACGCTTGCGTAGCTGCTCAGGTCGAGCGCGCCGCCGGTAATCTGCTTCATGTGATCGACGTCCGTCGCCGTGAACATCGCCTGGATGTTCTTGCCCCATGTCACCGACGTCGGGCAGGTCAGTGCGGCGAAGAATTGATGGTTGTACGTTGTCATGGTCTGGTCCTTTGCTGGTTGAGCACGAATGGTCAATGGCTGAGGCTTCTATTGCGTCGCACGCGGACAAGGCTGCCGCCCGACTCGACCGCCGGGATTTCCGGCAGGAACACCGAGCCACGAGCGAGGATCACGCTGAAATCGCCGGCCTGCCCTTGCGGGTTCTGCCCCTGGCTGCCGTGGCAACCCATGCATCCACCCTGGTTGAAATGGCTGCCGTTGTAGTACGTGTTCTTGTGCTGCGTGCCGTCCTGGTTCCAGTCGGTACTGATGTTCGGCGACAAGCCGCCACTGAACAGCTGCAACGCGCGATTTGTTTCAACCACGATGTTGGCCTGATAGAAACTCGACGGTGACGGGTTTTGCGCCGTGTACGGCGGTTGGCCGTTGTAGAGGGATCCGTTCGGTGTCGGCGTGGCGATCACCTTGTCGTACGGGAAGTACTGCACGTTGACCAGCTTGTAGGTCAGCCAGGGCGCCGAGGCGATGCCGTTCTTCTTGAGATACGCAGTGATGGCTGCGTGCGCCTGCGCATTGGCCGCAATGACCTCCGCCGGAATTGCGTTGTCGCGCTTGTTGACGCAGATGTTGCCGGCACTCGGCGAATTGTTCGGCGGCGCAAACGCGGTGTTGCGATAGTAGAGTTCGCTGCCGGGTGTGCTGCAGTAAGACGGCTGCGCTGTCGCCTGGCACGTCGCGGGATTGCCAGTGAGGATCACCGAACCGGCCGTGCTTGGCGTCGTGTTCGCCGGCGTCGACATCGGTGGCTGCGGATCGACGAGACAAACCTGTGGCGTCGTTGCCGTGGCCGGCGCAGGCGAGCTGATGTTGCCGTCTGCGTCCTCGACCGGCGTGCCGCTCGAGGTCAGCAG
>JBDSNK010000007.1:0-10374 GCA_039915385.1 Dokdonella sp. | reverse complement strand
CCCTCACGCAGGCAATATTCAATGCCCTGGTAGTAGCAGGCCTCGAAATGCAGGCCCTCGATGCTTTCGTGGCAGCCCCAGTAGCGGCCATACAAAGTCGTCGCACTGCGCAATAGCAGCGCCCCGGCGACCAGCACGCCGTTGCGGCGACACAAGACGGCCACGACGCGGCGCGGCATCGTCGCGCCGAGATGGCGGAAAAATGCCAGTGTCAGCGCCGGATAGTTTCCTTTGTCATCGAAGGTCGCCAGATAAAAATCATGCAAGGCGCGCCATTCGGCATCGTCGAGTTCGTTACCGTGGCGAATCTCGCAGCTGACTCCCGCGCGCGCTACGCGCGTACGCTCCTGGCGGATGTTCTTGCGCTTCTTGTGCGCCAATGCGGCGAGGAAGGCATCGAAGTCGCGCCAGCCTGCGTTGCGCCAATGAAATTGCCAGTCAAAACGAGGCAGCCAGTCGTTGTCGGTGAAACTCGCAGCGTCGACCTCAATCGCGAAATTCAGATGCGCCGAGGACAGTCCGAGCCGCTTCGTTGCCGCCTTGATCGCTGCGATGGCCATCCCGCGCAATGCATCGGCATCCGCGCCCTGACCGACGAGCAGGCGCGGCCCGGTCACTGGCGAATACGGCACTGCGCAAAGCAGCTTTGGGTAGTAGTCGAAACCGTGCTCGGCATAGGCGCTCGCCCAGCTCCAGTCGAATACGAACTCGCCGTGTGAATTGCCTTTCAGATACAGCGGCGCGGCGGCGACCAGGAGATCGCCGTCGTACAGTCCCAGGTGATGGGGTTGCCACCCGGTACGTGCATCGATGCATCCATGACGTTCAAGACCATCGAGAAACGCATGATCGACGAACGGATGATCGTCGGTCAGCAGCGCATTCCACGCAGCTGCCGGGATTTCCTCGATGCGTTGATGGAAGCGCGCTTCCATCATGCAGCCGCGACCCTCATGCGTCTTCAACCCTTGTCGAGATATTTCTCGGCATCGAGCGCAGCCATGCAGCCGAACCCGGCCGACGTCACAGCCTGGCGATAGACCTGATCGGCGACGTCGCCGGCAGCGAATACGCCGGGCACGCTGGTTGCGGTCGCGCCGCCATCGAGACCCGTACGGATCGTGATGTAACCATTTCTCATATCGAGCTGACCTTCGAAAATCGACGTGTTGGGCGTGTGGCCGATCGCAATGAATGCGCCCGTCACCGCGATGTCACGCGTCGTATTGTCCTCGATGCTGCGCAGGCGTACGCCGGTGACGCCGCCTTGATCTCCGAGCACTTCGTCGACGGCGTGATTCCAGACGATGTCGATCTTGCCGGCGCGCTGCTTCTCGAACAGCTTGTCCTGCATGATCTTCTCGGCACGCAGCTTGTCGCGGCGATGGACAAGGGTGACCTTGTTGCAAATGTTCGACAGGTACAGCGCTTCCTCGACGGCGGTATTGCCGCCGCCGATGACGGCGACATCCTGCTCGCGGAAGAAAAAGCCGTCGCAGGTCGCGCAGGCGGACACGCCCTTGCCCTTGTAGTGCTCCTCCGAACGGATGCCAAGGTACTTCGCGGTCGCGCCGGTCGAGATGATCAAGGCATCGCAGGTGTATTCGCCGTTGTCGCCTTTCAGCCGGAAAGGACGTTGGGTGAGATCGGTACTGTGAATATGGTCGTAGACCATCTCAGTGTGGAAACGCTCGGCGTGTTCGGCCATGCGCTGCATCAGCTGCGGGCCTTGCAAGCCTTCGACATCCCCAGGCCAGTTGTCGACGTCGGTTGTAGTCATCAATTGGCCGCCTTGGGCGAGGCCAGTAATGAGGGCGGGCTTGAGGTTTGCGCGCGCCGCATAGACGGCGGCGCTGTAGCCGGCGGGGCCGGAGCCGAGGATGATCAGTCGCGAGTGCTTGGCAGTGCTCATGTATAATCCCGGCCGCTTTCGAGGCGACCATCTCGTATCGTTTTTTCCAACGCCGCGGCAATACCCACCGACCGGCGAACCCGACCCACGTGCGCTGAACAGACCGCCCTGCGGCCTGCGATCGTGCAGAACCGGGAAGAATGGAGGGAACGCCTGCGTGATTCAAGGCGTCTTTCGTGAACTCGCATACTCCTTCGAGGACTTTCGCAATGCGTATCGGTGTGCCGTCGGAAACCAAAACCCTGGAAGGGCGCGTCGCCCTCGTGCCTGCCGCTTGCGCAGATCTCATTCGCCGCGGCCATGAAGTCTTCGTCCAGGCGGATGCCGGCCTCAAGAGCGGCTTCACTGACGAGGACTACCGACGCATCGGCGTCAAGCTCGTGCCGACCGCAAAGAAGCTCTATGAAGTCGGCGAACTGATCGTCAAGGTGAAGGAGCCGATTGCCGGTGACCTCAAGCACCTGCGCAAGGACCACCTGCTGTTCTGCTACCTGCATCTTGCGGCGGAGCCGAAACTCACCAAGCACCTGCTCGACATCGGGCTGACCGGCGTCGCGTTCGAGAGCGTGACCGAGAGCGATGGCTCGCTGCCGCTGCTGGCACCGATGTCGATCATTGCCGGTCGCATCGCGACGCAAATCGGTACTCACCTCCTGCACATGCCGGCAGGTGGCAAGGGCAAGCTGCTCGGCGGCTTGCCTTCGACCGAGCGCGGCAAGGTGGTCGTGCTGGGCGCCGGCGCGGCCGGTGGCAACTCCGCTGCGCTCGCCGCCGCGATGGGCGCAAATGTCGTGGTGTTCGACAAGCGTCCGGATCGCCTTGCGCAGATGATGGCGCTCGGCAGCAACGTGACGGCTCTGTACCCGTATGAGGAATACGTTGCGCGCGAAGTGCGCGACGCCGATCTCGTCATCGGTGCGGTGCTGATCCCGAGTGCGAAGGCGCCGCACGTGGTGACGCGTGCGATGGTCAAGTCGATGCAGCCGGGTTCGGTGCTTGTCGACATCTCGATCGATCAGGGCGGCTGCTTCGAAACCTCGAAGCCGACGACCTACAAGGATCCGACCTACCTTGTCGATGGCGTGATCCACTTCTGCGTGACCAACATGCCGGGTGCCGTGCCGCAGACATCGTCACAGGCGATTTGTGCGGCGATCCTGCCGTACGTGCAGCGTATGGCCTCCGACAAGAACTGGCGCAAGCACGAGGCACTCAAGTCCGGCATCAATGTCGAGGGTGGCAAGATCGTGCACCCGGCGCTGAAGGCATAATCGACGCTCCAGCGATCCCGTCGTGTGCCGGGATCGCTGGTTGTTGTGCTAGGATAAACAACGGTTTATTGGAAGAACTTCAGGTAAATTATCCTGGTGGCGCGCGTCCAGAAAGCAGCAACTGCGACTCCCCGGCTCGACGAGCATTGGCACAAGCGTCTGCGTGAAGCGGCGTTTCTGTTGTTGTTGCCACTCGCGATCTATCTGTTCGCCTGCTTTGCCAGCTATGCGCCGGCCGATCCGGGCTGGTCACACGCGGGCGATCCCAGGCACGGCATACACAATTTTGGCGGCGCTTTTGGCGCGTGGATCGGCGATCTCACGTTTTACCTGATTGGTCTGGTCGCTTATGCGTTCCCGGTGCTGCTGCTCGTTGTCGGCGGGGTCGTGTTGCGCGGTGCCATGCGTGCGGACCGCTCGCCGCTGGAACCGACCCTGCGCCTGATTGGTTTCGTTGCGTTCTTCATTGCCGCTCCGGGGCTGGCTTTCCTGCACGGGACCGGGCCGACGATTTTGCCGGCGGGCGAGGGCGGCATTCTCGGCCAACTCGTCGGCGGCAGCCTGATGCACTCGTTCGGGCCGCTGGGCGCCGGCATGTTCCTGCTCGCTTTCCTGCTGATCGCGATCACGCTCGCCACCGGTCTTTCGTGGTTCAAGCTGATGGATGCGATCGGTCGCTTCCTGCTTGGTGCGGGTGCCGCTGTGGCGAGCAAGATGAAGCGCGCCGAAGACTGGAGCGCGGCGCGCGAAGCGCGTGCCGAGCGCGAGGTCGTGCGCAAGATCGATACGGTCAAGCAATCGAAGCGCGATCCGATCAAGATTGAACCGACGATCGCGCCGATAGAAAAAAGCGATCGGGCTAGGCGCGAGACGCAAATCCCGCTATTTGCCGGTGCGTCGAGCGACGGCGAAGTGCCGCCGCTGTCCCTGCTCGACGAACCCAAGCCGCAGACCAAGGGCTACTCCGAGGAAACGCTCGAAGCACTGTCGCGTCAGGTCGAATTCAAGCTCAAGGATTTCCGCATTGATGCGCAGGTAGTCAGCGCGCATCCAGGGCCGGTCATCACGCGCTTCGAGATGCAGCCGGCGCCGGGCATCAAGGGCAGTCAGATTTCGAGCCTGGACAAGGACATCGCACGGGGTCTTTCCGTTGTGAGCGTTCGCGTTGTCGACGTGATTCCGGGCAAATCGGTGATCGGAATCGAAATCCCGAACACGCATCGCGAGATCGTCTATCTCTCCGAAATCCTCTGTTCCGGCAAGTACGACGCACTGAAATCGCCGCTTGCGCTCGCGCTCGGCAAGGATATTGGCGGCGCGCCTGTCGTTGTCGATCTGCAGAAAATGCCGCACCTGCTCGTTGCCGGCACCACCGGTTCAGGCAAGTCGGTCGCGCTGAACGCGATGGTGCTGAGCCTGCTGTACAAAGCGAATGCGCGCGACGTGCGCATGATCATGATCGACCCGAAGATGCTGGAGTTGTCCGTCTATCAGGGCATTCCGCACTTGCTGGCGCCCGTGGTCACGGACATGAAGGAAGCGGCCAACGCGCTGCGCTGGTGCGTTGCCGAAATGGAGCGGCGCTACAAACTGATGTCGATGGTCGGCGTGCGCAACCTCGCCGGCTTCAACAAGAAGGTCAAGGAAGCGGACGACGCCGGTCAGCCGATGCTCGATCCGCTGTTCCGCCCGGATGCATCGCAACCGAATGTGACCGCGCAGCCGCTGCAGCCATTGCCATACATCGTCGTGATCATCGACGAGTTCGCCGACATGATGATGATCGTCGGCAAGAAGGTCGAAGAGCTGATTGCTCGTCTGGCGCAAAAGGCGCGAGCAGCGGGCGTGCATCTGATTCTTGCAACGCAGCGCCCATCAGTTGACGTGATCACGGGATTGATCAAGGCGAATATCCCGACCCGCATCGCATTCCAGGTATCAAGCAAGATCGATTCGCGCACGATTCTCGATCAGTCCGGTGCCGAAACGCTGCTCGGTCATGGCGACATGCTATACCTGCCGCCAGGCACGGCCGCGCCCGAGCGCGTACATGGCGCTTTCGTCGACGATCACGAAGTGCACAAGGTCGTGCAGTGGCTGCGCGCGCAAGGCGAGCCCGCCTACATCCCGGGCGTGCTGGAAGAAGTGCAGTCACTCGGCAATGGCAAGGTCATCGGCGAATCGGGTTTACCCGAGGATGCGGCCGGCGAAGGCGGCAGCGGCGACTATGACGAGCTGTACGACCAGGCCGTGCGCATCGTGACAGAATCACGCCGCGCGTCGATTTCGGGCGTGCAGCGTCGCCTCAAGATCGGTTACAACCGCGCGGCGCGCCTGATCGAGGTGATGGAAGCGGAAGGCATCGTCACGCCGCCGGAAACGAACGGCAATCGGACCGTGTTGGCGCCACCGCCGCCGTCAGATTGAAGCCAACGCGCTTGATTGGATAGCGTGGCGACGCAAGGAAACTGAATGCAGGCATCCATCGGACGCGAAGAAAAACACCAACGGCTCGCCTGGTTCTTGCCGCTTGCACTGGTGGTCTATATCGCTAACGCGTGGTTCGTGCGCCACCCGCCGACTGCCTTGGTCGCGACAGGAACCATCGTGCCCGAATGGCCGATCCTGTTCGATCTGCTGTTGACGGTGCCGCTTGCCTATCTTCTCGTATTCCGTCGACTGGGCCGTCAAGCATGGATCGGAGCGGCGATGCTGGCAGGCACCGGCATCATGGTGGCTGGCTGGGTCGTTCCCGAAGATAGTCGCCAATGGCTCGGTATTCTGCAGATAGGTCGCAACCTGCTCGCGGCCATCGTCGTGCTTGGCGAAATCGCTCTTGCGCTAAGTCTGGCACGGCTGACTTTGCGTCTCCTGCGCGATGGCAACGATCCGGAACGCGCGGTCGCCGCGGCATTGCATGCGCGTTTCGGTGATACGCCGGTGGCCCGGCTGCTCGCGCTCGAGGTTCGCATGTGGTTCTACGCCTTGTTCGCAACCGCAAAGCGTCGACTCACGTACGCGGGCGACGAACATTTCAGCTGTCACGCCAAGGATGGGCACGCTTCCAACCAGCAGGGATTCATTTTACTGATACTGATCGAGCTACCCATCATGCATGTATTGTTGTCGTTGTTCTGGCAATGGAAAGGCGCGTGTGTCATCAGCGCGCTTTCGGTGTGGGGACTGTGTTTTCTGGTTGCCGAACGCCGCGCGACATTGCAGCGTCCGATCTCGATGGATGGCAATCGCCTGTATGTACGATATGGCCTCGGCGAGGAACTGGTGGTGCCGTTGGCGCGCATCACTGCCGTCGCTCCGCATCGGGAAGCGGTTGCCCGGCGTATTCCTGGCACGCTCCGCTATTGCGAGTCAGGCGCCCCGAACATCTGCATCCGGCTGAGCCCGGCGCTCGATGTGCCCGGTTTGTTTGGAGGCTTGCGGCAAATCGATTGGATCTACCTCGGCGTCGATGCGCCGGGTAGGTTCCTGTCGCGCTTGAGTGCTCGTCTGCCGGATCTCGATCAAGCGTTCATCAGCGCATCCACGCCTATCCGCTGATTCGGCAGCAAGCATCGTCGCGAATCACACGTCCGGGTGAACCGTTCAGGCGCAGTCTGGCAAGCTGTCAGGGCATTTTGCGTGTTGCGCACGCATCGACCCATTCAGGAGACGTCATGAAAAAAGTCAGTGAAGTGATGACCACCGATGTCCGGCTCGGTCGACCCGACCAGACCATCCGTGAAGCCGCCGTTCTCATGATGGAGGCCGACATCGGCAGCCTGCCGATTGGCGACCACGACCGCCTCGTGGGAATGGTGACCGACCGGGATATCGTTCTGCGCGCTGTCGCGCAGGGACTTGGGGCAGAGACCCTGGTGCGCGAAGTCATGACCGAAGACATCAAGTATTGCTTCGACGATGAGAGCGTTGCTGATGTCGCTGGCAATATGTCCAAGCTCGGGCTTCGCCGCCTGCCGGTCCTCGACCGCAAGAAACGGTTGGTTGGCATCGTCGCGCTGAGCAATATCGCTCAAAGCGGCAACGAGACTGCGACGGAATCGCTGCTAAAGGGTGTCGCGCAGCCGCATTGACTGCTTGCGTCGGAAGGCAGCCTGCGCGATCGGCGTGGGTGCCCCACTCAGTTCGCGGGCGCGGTCTGCGCGCATGCGACGTCATCGAATCCGTCGCAGTAGATGCCGTCGGTTTCGAGGTGCGGGATCGTGATCGCGCTGCCATCTTCCTCGTAGCACCAGTCCAGCACCGTCATTGGAAATCCCAATGGCGCCATCGTCGTCATGTGAACCCAGCCATAGGTCAGGTTGCTGGTCGCCTCATTGGTGAAGCGTACACCGAGATATCCTGCAACTACGCCTGCCTGCCATGCGGTCGTGACGCCGGTAAAGCCTGCGCGGGAAAACAGCGAGTCGGGACCCACCGTTTCAGCGGGCGTCAATACGGCATAGGTATCGCCGGTGGTCACCGCGCCTGCACCGTTGTTGCTGGACGAACCCCAGTAGAATTTGAGCTGATTGACTGGATCGCTCGCCTGCGAAGCATACGGATCGAAGTCGAATCCCGGCACGGCGCCTTGGCTCCCGGCATGCAGGCCGCTGACGAAGTTGATATAGGCGCCTTCGCCATCCTGCGGGATCAAGATATTTTGCTCGGCCATGCAGACTATCGCGGCGCGGGACGGGGCAGTGAGCAGCGCGAATACGCAACCTGCAGTTGCGGACAACCATCGGAGCTTCAACATCATTTGATTCGGGCTCTTGCCAGCGGAAAACGGCATCATTTCAAGCGGCCGATTGTCGCACGCCATCGAGTGGCCGGGCCCCAGTCAGGATGATCCGTGCAGCGTTCAGCTGCAACCGCGATAATCAGACACCTGACCTTCCATCGAGTCCTCAACGGCATGCGCGCACTCATTTTCGTCTCTGTCTTCCTGCTCAGTTTTGCGGCGCGTGGCGCCGACCATGCGCGCGCGCGCATGGAGGCGTTTTCGAAAAATCTGCATTCAGTCACCGCGAGCTTCAACCAGTCAGTCACCGATGCGAACGGCCACCGTGGCGACGAATCACGTGGCACGCTTGCACTGGAAGCGCCTCGCCAGTTTCGCTGGGAGACGGCCGCGCCGTACCAGCAGACGATCGTCGCCGATGGCGCAAAGGTCTGGGTCTACGAGCCCGATCTGGAGCAAGTGTCCGTGCGCAATCAGAGCTCAGAGGAGGCGCACAGCCCCCTCACCGTATTGACCGACCTTTCGCAACTCGACAGCCAGTTCAATTCGAGCGAGGCGGGCGAGCACGACGAGCTGATCTGGCTCAAGCTGACCTCGAAGGCGAAGGAACCCGAATTCGAATACGCCGAGCTTGGTTTCGATACAGCGACCCTGCAGCGCATGCGTTTCAAGGACCAGCTCGGCAACACGACCGAGATCCGCTTCGCCGACTGGAAACGCAATCCCGCGATTGCCGCCGGCACGCTCACGTTCGTGCCACCGAAGGGTGTTGACGTGGTCGGTGATTTCAAACCCGATGCGCAAGTGTTTCCGGTCAAGAATTGACGTCGTAAGTTGCGCGCGTCGCCGGTGTGCACCGCGGCTGGCATATGATGGGGTGATGTCCCGCCGCAAACCTCTGCCTCCTGCCGCGACCCTGTTTCCGGAATCTGCGGATCTGAAGCCGCTCGCCGAACGCATGCGCCCGCGCGCTCTCGATGAAATCGTCGGGCAGCAGCGTCTGGTCGGAGCAGGCACGGCCTTGCGTCGCGCGATCGAGGCAGGTCACGTGCACTCGATGATCCTCTGGGGACCGCCGGGCTGCGGCAAGACGACACTTGCTTTGCTGCTCGCGCGCTACGCCGACGCGGAATTTCGCGCGATTTCAGCGGTGCTTTCTGGGTTGCCGGACGTGCGGGCAGCGCTCGCCGAGGCCGAAACACGTTTCGCGCAGGGCATCCGCACCGTGCTGTTCGTCGACGAAGCGCATCGCTTCAACAAGGTACAGCAGGACGCGTTCCTGCCGCACATCGAGAAGGGCGTGATCATGTTCATCGGTGCGACGACCGAGAATCCGTCGTTTGAGTTGAACTCTGCGTTGCTGTCGCGCTGTCGCGTGCATGTGCTCGACGCCGTGCCGGCCGAAGCGATTCTTGCAGCCTTGCAGCGTGCGCTGACCGACGCCGAGCGCGGGCTCGGTGCGATGAATCTGCGTGTCGATGACAGCGCGTTGGCTACAATGGCCCAAGCGGCTGATGGCGACGTACGACGTGCGCTGACGTTTCTTGAAATCGCGGCCGAACTCGCCAGCGAGGGAACGATCGATACAGCGACGCTTGAACAGGTGCTCGCCGATCGCACGCGTCGTTTCGACAAGGGCGGCGAGCAGTTCTACGACCAGATATCCGCGTTGCACAAATCGGTGCGCTCGTCCGATCCGGATGCGGCGCTGTACTGGCTCACGCGCATGCTCGATGGCGGTTGCGATCGCGCCTACCTTGCGCGGCGGTTGACGCGCATGGCGGTCGAGGACATCGGCCTGGCTGATCCGCGCGCGTGGCGGATGGCGCTCGATGCCTGGGAAACCTACGATCGATTGGGCAGTCCCGAAGGGGAACTCGGTCTTGCAGAACTCGCGCTCTACCTCGCGATCGCGCCGAAGAGCAATGCCGCCTACGCGGCATTCAACGATGTGAAAAGCGCGGTGCGCAACCATGGCACTCTAGACGTGCCGATGCACCTGCGCAATGCACCAACCAAGCTCATGAAAGGCCTCGGCTACGGCAAGGGCTATCAGTACGACCACGACGCCGAAGGCGGTATTGCGCTCGACCAGCAATGCCTGCCCGATGCGCTTGCGGACACCACTTTCTATACGCCGAGCGAACGCGGGCTCGAAGGCAAGTTTCGCGAGAAGCTTGAAAACTTGCGAGCGGCCCGTCGTATTGCACGCCGCGAGGGTGACGGCGCTTGATTCGCGCCATTCGCGCCTTGCCACGCACGGTCTGGCTGGTCGCCACGATCAGCCTGTTCAACGACGCTGCCAGCGACATGATCTATCCGCTGGTGCCACTGTATCTCGCCTCGGTGCTGATGGCGGGACCGAAGATGCTTGGTCTCATCGAGGGCATTGCTGAAGCGGTGTCGAGTCTCTTGAAGCTGTTCGCTGGTGTACTCGCGGACCGCAGCGG
>JBDSNK010000003.1:0-15944 GCA_039915385.1 Dokdonella sp. | reverse complement strand
GGAAAAAGTGCCCGGCTTCGGGATGGGGATCGGGTGTGTATGCAAGTCCCATCGCTTTCGCATCCTCGATCATGGAATCAAGGAGGTCCGATCTGACGCTGCCCGAGGTGGTGAAGTCGCGCGCAGGGCCGAGGGGATCGAGCGCGTCCATGTTGATGTTCGCGACCGTCTTGGCCAATGGATAAAGCGGTTTGGACGCGTAGTACTCCGAACCCAGCAGACCTTTCTCCTCCGCGGTCACATTGAGGAACAGCACGGACCGCTCAGGCTTGGGTGCATTCGCGAACGCACGACCAATTTCGATAAGGGCCGCCGTACCGGTGCCGTTGTCGACTGCGCCGTTGTAAATCCGGTCGCCCTTATCATCCGGTTGGCCGACGCCGAGATGATCCCAGTGCGCGCTGTAGATCACAGTCTCGTCGGGACGCTTGCTGCCTTCGATGCGACCGGCAATGTTCTGCGAATTGATCACCTTCGCATCAACCGCGTAGGCGGCCGAAAAGGTTGCGTCCTTGAGCACGACCGGCTTGAACTCGCGGGTCTGCGCCTGTTTCTTGAGCGCATCGAAATCGAGACCCGCGCGCTTGAACAGATCGACGGCGAAATCGCGCTGCACCCAACCTTCGACCTGTGGATGCGCAGAGGCCGGATGGTCGCGCACGATGTCGAACATCGTGTTGGTGTTCGAATTCTTCACCGTATTCCAGCCGTACGACGCAGGGTCGGTTTCGTGCACGATGAGCAGACCGCGGGCGCCGCGTCGCGCCGCTTCTTCGTACTTGTAGGTCCAGCGACCGTAGTAGGTCATCGCCTTGCCACCGAAATCGCCCGTGCCGGCTTCGAAGTCGGGGTCGTTGATGAGCACGATCGCGACCTTGCCGTGCAGATCGACGCCCTTGAAATCGTCCCAGCTGCGCTCCGGCGCATTCACGCCATAGCCGACGAACACCAGCGGCGCGTCCTTGATCGCCACCGTCTTCGAACCATCCATTGCTGCACGCAACGAGATCTCGCGGCCTTGCGTCAACGTCTGGCCCTTGCCACCGACGGTGACCGATGCCTTCGGCGTGCCGACGATTTCTGCACGCAACAGCGGCACCGCCTGGGTCCACGCGCGTTTGCCGTCCTTCAGATCGCCGCCAGGCTGCAAGCCGGCTTTCTTCATCTGGGCGATCACGTAGGCGACCGTCTTCGTCTCGCCTTCCGTAGCCGGCCCGCGGCCCTCGAACGCATCCGACGACAGCGTCTTCACTTCATCTGAAAGACGCTTTGGATCGAAGCTGGGTGCGCCCGCGGAGAACGCGGCCGACGCCAGGAAAAGGGTTGCAAGTGACATCAGCAATCGCTGCACGAGTGGTATCTCCAGACGATGATCCCGCCGATCCTAGTCAGTAAGAACACCAGGGTCCAGTCGAAAAACGTCATGGGAATACGGCCTTACACGCTTTCGCGTACGATGACACGTGCTACTCGTCAGCCGCGCGCGACTCTTTGCCTTTTTTTGGTGTTGCCGCCTCGCTCCCTTTTCGCGACATCATTCCGCTGCTGCGGGATGACGCACCACGGGAGTGCCCATGCAGGGCTACACAACCCGCCAGATGGTCATCCGTTTTGGCGAACACGATTACCGCATTCGCGCGCTGAGTGACCTGCAGCAATTCGCCGATCCGAATCACCATGCCGAGCGCATCGGAATTTCCTCGGCGCAATGGGGATTGTTCGGTCAGGTATGGCCATCCGGGCGCGTGCTTGCCGAAGCGATGAGCCATCATGCGATCGACGGCAAACGCATCCTCGAAATCGGCTGCGGGCTTGGTCTGGCCAGTCTCGTCCTGCAATACCGTGGCGCGAATGTGATCGCCAGCGATCATCATCCGCTGGCCGAGCCGTTCCTTGCCTACAACTCGGCGCTGAACGAGTTACCCGCGGTGGTCTATCGTGAGCTGCAATGGGCGGTGCCGAATACCGAGCTCGGGCGCTTCGATTTGATCATCGGCAGTGACATCCTGTACGAGCGGGATCACTCGAACCTGCTTGCAGCGCTCATGCTGCGGCATGCAAATCCGGATGCGGAAATCCTGATCACCGACCCCGGCCGCGGCAACAGCGCGCCGTTCACGCGCGCGCTCGCAGCGCAGGGCTACGACGTCATCGAACAACGCAGCGCGATGGGCAACGCGGACACGCCGCCATTCCGCGGGCGCTTGCTCAGCTATCGTCGAACGGCAATTGCGCAGCGAGCGGCCGCATCCGCGTGAATGGAGGCGTGGGTCGCACAGAGCACTGCGCTGCTTGCGCTAGTGCTGATCAGCATGGCGCGCGTGCCATGCAGCCAACTGGATTTCGTACTTCGCCAACGCGACCTCGTGAATATCGAACACGCAATTCTGGCATCCCTCGCCGCAGCAGTCCGCCGCAGCGGGTTCGGGCGGGCGTGAAGGTCGCGGATCAACGGGATCGGTCAAGCGGGTTGTCTCATCGCTGCGGCAACTGCGTACGCGCCCAGCGCATGATTTGCTCCGCGCTCATCGCACCGGACTGCCGCGCGATCTCGCGTCCGCCGGCAAACAGGATCATCGTCGGAATGCTGCGGATCGCATAGCGCGCACCTAGCGCTGGCTCCGCTTCCGTATCGACCTTGGCCAGACGCATCTGCGGCTCGAGCGCTTTTGCTGCGACCTGAAACGCCGGCGCCATGCTGACGCACGGACCGCACCACGGCGCCCAGAAATCCACCAGCAAGGGCAGTTCGCTGCGCAGCGCGTGCTGATCAAATTCAGCAGACCTCAACACAATGGGCTGTCCAGTGAACAGCGGTTGGTGACAACGTCCGCACTTGGGTGATTCATCGAGCCGCGATGCTGCGATGCGGTTCATCGCAGCGCAATGCGGGCATGAAATCAGGATTGGCGTGGCGTTCATTTCGGCTCCCGTCTGGATACCTGGATGTAGGGTCGCCACGTTGCCTGCGCAAGGCGGCACGCCGCGCTACGCATTGTGCATGAGTACTGCTAACGTCATTGTTCCTTCCGAAGCGGGAACGACCATGCGGATCACCTTCCACGGCGCAGCCGGCGGCGAAGTCACAGGTTCCAGTCATCTGCTCGAAGCAGCGGGCAAGCGCATCCTGCTCGACTGCGGCATGATCCAGGGCAGCCGCGAGGCCGAAGCGCGCAACCACGAGGCGTTCACATTCGATCCAGCGACGATCGACGCGCTAGTGTTGAGCCATGCACATATCGACCATATCGGTCGCGTACCCTTGCTGGTCAAACGCGGCTTCAACGGTCCGATCTACGCGCAGACAGCTACCTGCGAGCTGATGCCGATCATGCTGCTGGATGCCGCATCACTGGCCGAACATGCGGCCAACTCCGCGAATCGCGACCGCGCGCAAGGCACGCCGGAAATTCAGCCGCTTTACACGCGCGACGACGTCGCCGCGACACAGAAACTGCTGCGTCCGCTGGCCTACGACGTCGCCACCGAAATCCTTCCTGGCGTGACGCTGTTCCTGCACGATGCCGGTCACATCCTCGGCTCCAGCATTCTCGAACTGCGCGCGAGCGATCCGACGCCGAAGACGCTGGTTTTCTCCGGCGACATCGGCGTGAAAGGAACACCGATCCTGCGCGATCCGACCCCCGCGCCCAGCGCGGACCTTATCCTGATGGAATCGACCTACGGCGATCGCAACCACAAGGATCGCGCGGCCACCGTCGCCGAGCTTGGCGCGATCTTTGAACAGGCGCGTACCGATCGCGGCAACGTCGTAATTCCCGCCTTCGCCGTCGGCCGCTGTCAGGAACTGCTGTACTGGTTTGCCGGCCAGTACGAAAACTGGAACATGGCATCGTGGAAGATCTTCCTCGACAGCCCGATGGCGGCGAAGGTCATGCACGTGTACGACCAGCACGAGGAACTGTTTGACGCCGACGCAGTCAAGGTGTGGGCAGGACGAATCAAGCCGTTCGCATTGCCGAATCTTCACGTCAGCGAAACCGTCGACGACAGCAAGGCGATCAATGCCATTCTCGGCGGCGCGATCATCATCGCCGGCTCCGGCATGGCCAATGGCGGACGCGTGCGTCACCATCTGGCCAACAATCTCGCCAATCCACATTCGCACGTGATCTTCGTTGGTTATCAGGCGAGCGGCACGCTCGGACGCCTGCTCGTCAACGGCCTCAAGCATGTGAAGCTGTTCGGTCAGGATATCCCGGTTCGCGCGCAGATCCACACGGTCGGCGGCCTGTCGGCGCACGCGGACCAGCAAGGCCTGCTCGACTGGTACGACGCGTCCGCGACCCATCCGCCGGTGGTGCTCGTGCACGGCGAAAACCCTGCGCGCAGCGCCCTGGCCGATCTGCTGCATACCCGCTTCGGTACCGAGGTGACCTTGTCCCAACCCGGCATGACACGCGAAGTTTGAGCGGATCTGCGGGCGGCGAAATGGCGCGCGGTGCCCGATCGACGCCAACGAACGACCCGCAGACTGACTGACGCTGGGTGATGCAAGAAAAGGCCCGCCAATCGGCGGGCCCTTTGCCATCGTGCAGCCAACCGCAGTCAATTCAACCTGCAGTTATTGCGGCGTATGCGCCTGACACTTCATCAGGTCCTTGTCGGTCAGTGTCCATACCTTGCTGGTAGAGCACAGCGAGATGTTCTTCACGATGCACTCGTCAGCGTCCTCGTCGATCAACTTGACGTCGTAGTTGCCGCAGCTGATTTCGCTCAGCGTGAACGTATCTCCCGTCTTGAGCGTATGGTGACCGAGCTGATCGGCACCCCACTTGCTGCTATCGACCGAGGAGAAGAAGAGCTGCTGGATCGCCCACTTCGAATCGTTGCGGAGTTCGATCTTCGCATCGACCGGCGTTACCTGCATGTCCGATTTCATTTCTTTCTGGGCTGCGGCAAAGCCGGGCGCCAGAGCCAGCAAGGCGACGACGAGACCGGTGCTCAGCGAGGTGCGTTTGATGTTCATTCGATACTTCCTGCAATGCGTCGTTCGTTTACGACCGCTGCAGTAGGCGCGCCGGCGAAAAACGCGCGCTGAATGCCGGGCGCAGCGTTGAAAAACAACTCTGCCTATTCAGCTGATTGTCTGCTGGAGGCAACGTTCAAACACGCACAGTGGCCATGGAACGCGCTGGGGATCGCTCCGCGCGTTTGTTTTGCCTGAACGAAAACAACGGAGGCGCGACGCCTTGCGCGATCTCCACAGATGGCAGAACAAGGCGCTTTGAGGGTTTCGCCGCGAGACTGCGTATTCAATGAAGCGCACACTCCGTTGCGCAGGCGTAACCGGAGAGCGGACATGTCGCATGCAACAACTGCAATGGCGCGCGCCATGTTCGGGCTGACATTGTCGATCGCCTCCCTCCTCGGCCACGCGGCGAGTTATTGCGTCAGCAATGCAACCGAGCTGCAAGCTGCGCTCGACAGCGCCTCGGTGTCGAACGATGACGATGAAATCCGCTTGCGCCAGGGCATCTACAGCGCAGCATCGACCTTCGCCTACATCAGTGCCAACCCTGGCTGGACATTCCTGACCGGCGGCTGGATCGAAGCCAACGGCAGCCCGTGCGGCATGCAGGTGATGACAGCCAACAGCACCGTGCTGGACGGCGGAGGCACCCATCGCGTCCTCTCGATGAATTTCGCGCCACCCGGCACACCCACTCGCGGTCCACGCTATGGCGTCTGGAATCTAAGCATCGTCAACGGCTACGGGGACTCGGCACAGTTCCAGCGTGGTGGCGGCCTGCAGATCAGCTCGGGCGCCGATATCCAGGTGGAAATCTGGCTCGACAATCTGATCGTTGCGGGCAATGCCGGCTATTTCGGCGGCGGCGCGGACCTGTATGTGCGTCGCGGGCTGATCCGCGTCGTCAACAGCCTGTTTGCGAACAATGCAGCACCGACCAGCGCTCTCGCCCACTTCTCCGCAGTCGCGCTGACTGGCGACGGCCCGAACGGCGTGCTTGTCGCGAACAGTACCTTCGTCTATGGAACCTGCCCAGGCCTCGGCAATCGTGGCTGCGGAATCGGCGTGAACCTCGGTGCGGGCATGCGTCTCGATATCGTCAACAGCCTGTTCTCCAACAACGAGGTTTCAGACATCAACATCGAAGGTGCAGCTGCCGCGGGATTCGGCGATGGCATCGCCTTCGCCGACTACAGCCTCGTCGGAACGACCAGCGGTACGCTGCCATTGACAGCGACCCACGCGCTCGCCGGCGACCCGCATTTCGAGAGTCCGGGCGGCAACGACTTCCGGCTGCGCGACGATTCGCCCTTCATCAACCAGGGGCTCGGCACGATCCCGATCTACGGCTACCTCGCCAGCGATCTTGACGGCGCGCCGCGCGTCGCGTTTGGCGCGCTCGATCCGGGTGCCTTCGAGAACCAGACCTGGAATTTCATTTTCGCCAATGGCTTTGACTGAAGAAATTCCATTCGGCAATCGCATCCGAGATCCTGTTGCCATGCCAAGGGCGATCCGCTTGCCCGTGCGATCAAAGACCGACGCGTCTGCGCACGCTGTCGAAATCCTTGACCGGTCGAACTTCGATGCATCCCGTCTGCGCCCATGGAAACTCGGACGCAATGCGCACGGCTTCATCCATGTCGGCCGCTTCGATCAGGTTGAAGCCACCAAGAATTTCCTTGGTTTCCGCGAAGGGGCCATCGACGATCGTCCGCCGTCCATTGCGCACGCGTATCGATTTCGCGGTGGCGGCCGGTTCCAGTTGCTGCGAGGTCAGCAGCGCGCCTTGGGCCGTGAGCTCGTCAGCGTGCTCGATGCAGCCGCGCATCATGGTGTCGAATTCCCCGCTCGGCATGGCATCGATCACCGCTTCCTCGTTGTAGATCATGACGAGGAACTTCATGGCGTCTTCTCCCCGTTCTCAACCGGCGTCCCTTCAGCAGGCACCACCTGAAGATACGGAACCACCTCGCCCTTCAACTTGATCGTCATCGGGTTGCCATGGCGATCACGCGCGCGCCCGGCAGCAACGCGGATCCAGCCTTCGCTGACGCAGTATTCCTCGACGTCGATACGCTCCTTGCCGTTGAAGCGGATGCCGATGCCGCGCGCGAGCAGGTCGGCGTCGTGGAACGAACTTTTCGGATTGACGCACAAGCGGTCGGGTAACGTATGGTTCACTGGATCATTCATTGCGCTATGCCGTCTGCGGCCACGAGGGTCGACAGGATAAGCGCCCCGCGCCTTGTTGAGTAGAGCGGGCGACCCCACATCGCGTTCAGGCGTGTCTGCAGTCGGATACGATGCGCCGTCGTCGACCCACCAAGGACCGCGCGTGCCGCCGATTATTTCTGTACGCAATCTCGACAAGACCTACGCCTCGGGTTATCAGGCACTGAAGAACATCGACCTGGACATCCGCCGCGGCGAAATCTTCGCCCTGCTCGGCCCCAACGGCGCCGGCAAGACCACCCTTATCAGCATCATCTGCGGCATCGTCAACGCAAGTGCCGGCAGCGTCGTCGCCGACGGCCACGACATCGTGCGCGACTATCGCTCGGCGCGCGCGAAGATCGGCCTGGTGCCGCAGGAATTGTCGACCGACGCGTTCGAGAACGTCTGGTCGACGCTGAAGTTCAGCCGTGGCCTGTTCGGCAAGCCGCCCAATCCGGCGCATCTTGAAAAAGTGCTGCGCGATCTCTCGCTGTGGGACAAGAAGGACAGCAAGATCATGACGTTGTCCGGCGGCATGAAACGCCGTGTGCTGATTGCCAAGGCACTCGCGCACGAGCCCTCGATCCTGTTCCTTGACGAGCCGACCGCCGGGGTCGACGTCGAACTGCGTCACGATATGTGGCGCATGGTGCGCAGCCTGCGTGAGAACGGCGTCACCATCATCCTGACTACCCACTACATCGAGGAAGCCGAGGAGATGGCCGATCGTATCGGCGTCATCAACAAGGGTGAACTTGTCGTCGTCGAGGAAAAAGCCGTGTTGATGCGCAAGCTCGGCAAGAAGCAGCTCACGCTGACCTTGCAGAATCCGCTGCAACGGATACCCGATGCGCTGGCCGGCCTGCCGCTTGAGCTGGCGAGTGAAGGCAACGCACTCGTCTACACATTCGACACCCAGGGCGACGAGACCGGCATCGCCGCATTGCTTCGAAGGCTCGCCGAGCAAGGCATCGACTTCAAGGATCTGCATTCGAGCGAGAGCTCTCTTGAGGACATCTTCGTCAGCCTCGTGCATTCGAACACCAAGCGGGTTGCCGCATGAACCTGCACGCGATCCGCGCGATCTACCGTTTCGAGATGGCGCGTGCCTTCCGCACGATCACGCAGTCGATCGCCTCGCCGGTACTGTCCACCTCGCTGTACTTCGTCGTGTTCGGTGCAGCGATCGGTTCGCGCATGGGCGAAGTCGGTGGCGTCAGCTACGCGGCCTTCATCATCCCCGGTCTGATCATGCTGACCCTGCTCAACGAAAGCATCTCGAATGCGTCGTTCGGCATCTACATGCCCAAATGGGCTGGCACTATCTTCGAATTGCTTTCGGCGCCGGTGTCGTTTGTCGAAGTGGTGCTCGGCTACGTCGGCGCTGCGGCGACGAAGTCGGTGATGCTCGGCATCCTGATCCTCGTCACGGCACGTTTCTTCGTGCCGTATCACATCGCGCACCCGTTCTGGATGGCGTTCTTCCTCGTTCTGACCGCAGTCACCTTCAGCCTGTTCGGCTTCATCATCGGTTTGTGGGCGGACGATTTCCAGAAACTGCAGGTGATCCCGTTGATGGTGGTGACGCCGCTGACCTTTCTCGGTGGCGCGTTCTACTCGATCAACATGCTGCCGCCCGTATGGCAGAAGATCACCTTGTTCAATCCAGTGGTTTATCTGATCAGCGGATTCCGCTGGAGCTTCTACGATGTCTCCGACGTCAACGTCGTGGTCAGCGCGGGAATGACGATTGGCTTCCTCGCGCTGTGCCTCGTCGTCGTATGGTGGATTTTTCGCAGCGGCTACAAGCTCAAAAGCTAGGGCGGTGGCGGGGCACATGTAGGCGCAAGCTTTTGCAGAAGCGGCTTCAGCCGCGATGCTTGTCGCTTCGCGAATGACACCATCCCCACCTATATCCTCCCCTTGAAGGAAAGGACTTCAAAGCAGTGTTCAAGCCCTCCCCTCAATGGGGAGAGCTAACGCATCGCGGCTGAAGCCGCTCCTACGTCAGCACTGAATCTTCACCAGATCCTGACGCGCGCCTTCTTGTCCAGAAAAAGCGCGTCACCCGCCTTCGGCGCAAACGCGTCATACCACGCGTCGATGTTGCGCACGGTCTGGGCGCGAAAGCGCCCCGGCGAATGGCCGTCCGTGACGACCTGCTGACGCAATGCAGCGTCGCGCACCTTGCTGCGCCACGTCTGTGCGAAGGCGAGGAAGAAACGCTGATCGCCGCTGAGTGCGTCGATCACAGGCGCGGCCTTGCCGTTGAGGGACTTGTGATAGGCGGCGTACGCAATGGTCAGGCCGGCGACGTCGGCGATGTTTTCGCCGAGCACCTGCTGGCCGTTCAAATGCACGCCCGGCAACGGCTCGTAAACGTTGTACTGCTCGACGAGGCGCTGGCCCGCCGCCTTGAAATGCGCTTCGTCTTCAGGAGTCCACCAGTTGGCGAGACGACCTTCGGCATCAAATTCCGCGCCGTTGTTGTCGAAGCTGTGGCTGATCTCATGACCGATCACCGCGCCGATCGAACCATAGTTCGCCGCATCGTCAGCACGCGGATCGAAGAAGGGCGCTTCCAGGATCCCCGCCGGGAAATTCAATGCGTTCTGCAGAGGCAGGTTCACGGCATTGACCGTCTGCGGCGTCATCCACCACTCGCCGCGATCGACCGGTTGCGAGAGTTTCGCGCGTTGATGCAGGTACTCGCACGCCTGTGCACGCAGATGATTGCCAAGCGCATCATCGGCTCTGATTTCCGTCGACGCATAGTCGCGCCACGTTTCCGGGTATCCGACGCCAACGCGCACCGTTGCGATCTTCGCTTTCGCCTTCGCTTTCGTCGCTGCGGTCATCCAGTCCAGCTTTTCCACGTGCTCGCTGAATGCGGCAAGGATGTTGACGACCATTTGCTGCACCTGCGCCTTTGACGCAGCAGGAAAGTAGCGCTGGACATACAGCTGTCCGACCGCATCGCCGAGATCAGCATTGGTCTCCGAAATCGCGCGTTTCCAGCGATCGCGTTGCTGTGGGGTGCCCTGCAAGGTGCGGCCGAAGAAATCGAAAGCCGCATCGTCGTAGGCCCTGGGCAGCAATCCGGCGTTTTCGTTGATCGCATGGAACGTGAGGTAATCCTTCCAGACCTGCAGCGGTTCGCTCGCGACCAGCGCGGACAAGCCGTGGATCGCATCGGCCTGCCACGCGACGATCTGCTTCTGGCCTTCAAGTCCCGCGGCCTTGAAATATGCCGGCCAGTCGAGCCCCGGCGCCTCGGTGGCGAATGCATCGATTGCCCACGGATTATTGGCCTTGTGCACGTCTTCGCTATCGATAACGCTGGCCTGCGCATTCGCGATCTTTGTTTCCAGCTCGACGATGAGCTTGGACTTGACGTCCACATCGGCGACATCGGCCAGCTTGAGCAATTCTGCGACATAGGTCTGGTATTTCGCGCGGATCGAGACCATATCCTTGTCGTTGGAGAGGTAGTAGTCGCGATTCGGCATACCCAGGCCACCCTGCAAAAGATAGGCGACGTTGTGCGACGGATCCTGCAATTCCTGCGCGACGAACAATCCGAACAGGTGCTCGGTGGCGAGATGGGTCGCGTTGATCGGATCGACATCTGCGCGCAGGCCTGCACCGAGCACGCGCGCCAGGTCGGCCTTCGACGCAATCGCATCGATCGTCGCAAGCGTCGGCTTCAACGGCGTGAGCCCGGCCTTTTCGATCCCGGCCTCATCCATGTACGCCGTGTAGTAGTCGGCAATCCGTCGCGCATTCGAACCCGCGGCCGGCTTGCCTGCGCCCGCATCACGGATCAGTTGTGCATTGCGTTGCTCGGCCTTCTGGAAGACCTGGAAGAACACACCCGTACTCGAACGATCAGCCGGGATCTCGGTGACCTTGCGCCAACCGCCGTTGGCGTAGGCATCGAAGTCATTCCCGGGCCTGATCGCGTGATCGACTGCGGCGAGATCGACACCCACAGGCTTCGATGAAACCATCTTCGCGCCGTCGGCTGCCCACCCGCCGGTCGCGCAAAGCGCCGCCGCCATCGCCATCGCCATCCATCGTATACGTTGCATGCCTTGACTCCCCTTCTATGCCGACGCGCAGGATAGATCCTGTAGCGGCTCTTGTGAGCATGACCCATGACCGGCACCCACTGGCGCCTGCCGGTACCATGCCCCTCACGCCGACTCTCCCTCCATCCCATGTCCATCAACACGATCGCGGTCAACAAGTTGCTCAATCGCTTCGACGGTCAAGCGGAAGTCTGGCTTTTTGGCTACGGCTCGCTGATCTGGAAAGCGGATTTCTCCTGGCTGGAACGCCGACCCGCTCGCATCCGTGGCTGGTCGCGGCGCTTCTGGCAAGGCTCGCATGATCACCGCGGCACGCAGGAAGCACCCGGTCGAGTGGCGACTCTCATCGCCGATCCTGGCGCCGTGTGTGCAGGCATGGCGTACCTGATCACACCGGAAGTGTTCGACCATCTCGATAAACGCGAAAAAAACGGCTACCTGCGTCAGGTGGTCCCGCTGACGTTCGACGATGGCAGCAGCGTGGAAGGCCTGGTGTACATCGCATCGGAAGCCAACGCGGCGTATCTGGGACCGTCGTCGGAAGCGGATATTGCGCGTCACATCGCGGGCGCCGCCGGCCCGAGCGGTCTCAATCGCGACTACCTCGTGCACCTTGCCGACGCGCTTCGTCGATTGGATGCGCACGATGCGCATGTATTCGCGATAGAGACGCATCTCAAGGCATTGGACAACGCATCCGCCTGATCCGATCTGATTGCCACGATCAACCTTTCGGCAGCTTCGCGGCCCACATGTTGTCAATGAGGTTCGGATAGCGTCGACCCGCCGCGTCCGCGCGCTGACGCGCCGCCTCCTTTTGCGCAGGCGTGAGCGGCGACGGCTTCCTGCGTCGTTCAGGCGCCGGGCGTTTCCACGGAGGCATCGGCGGTTGTTTCACGATGTCGTAGTGCCGCACGACGCACTGGCAGCGGCGAACGCATGCGCGGGAACCGCGCGCATGCTCTCGAGGTTGAGCACATCGTGCAGCCGCGCGCGGTGGCACATAGGCACCAGGCATTCCGAAGCCACATCGGTGTTGCCGGGCCCCTGAGCGAGGATTTTGGTGAGCACCGCGCGTCGGCCGGACGCATCGCGCTCGACCCAGAGAGGGTGCGGATCCTGCGTGCCGGGCTCGTTTGCTGCGCGCTGCGTCATCTTCACCAACTCGTGCGACTCGCCCAGTCTACGACCTGCTCCGCCCCTTAAGTTTGCGAGCGGGCTTTAGCTGGTGCGCAATACCCCCGTTCGATCACGAGCGTTCGGAGTTGCGCCCTTGCGTCGGCGGCTGCATGGCCTGCTCGAAGCGGCCTTCGAATCGCGCCAACCCACGTCCCCATAGCGGCAGCGTGAGGTTGAGCAGCTGCATGAGCACGCGCCAGCCGATCAACCAGAATGCGAAGAATGTCGGTGCGATCAGGGGCACGCCGCGATCGAGCGCATCGGGGTCGCCGCCCATCACGGTGAAGCGGAGCAACAAGGCGCTGCCGAGCAGGAACATCAGCGCGAACGGATAGCCATAGCCGTAGCGCGCCGTCTCGCGCGGCCCTAGTTCGAGATAGGCATCGATGAAGTCGCTGCGCCGCACGGCATCAAGCGCGATGAAGGCCGCGGTTGCGAGCGCTGGCAACGCCATCGTGCGTTCGCCAAAACGCAGCGACATGCCGAGCAGCCACTGCCCGATCGACAGCGAACCTGGCGTGGGTGCGACGCAGGCGAGAACTCCGATCGCGAGGCCCGCCCAGACGACGCTGTGCCAGATGGCATAACCCAAAGCCGTCACCACGCGTGGGCGCTCATCCGGATCGCTCGGTGCCGAGGCCGTGAACAGGACGCGTGCGACAACGGCCAAGCTGTAAGCCGATCCTTCAGCAAGGTAGAGCAGGATCACGCCCAGTGGATCGAGGCGCCCGAATATCCATAGCGCGAGTGGCAACAGCGCATTGGCGACAAGGAATCCACCCTGGCTCCACAACGTCGCCGCAGGTGGCGGCGCAGGCAGCAGGTGAACCATGCTGCGCATGGATGTCTTCTCACCGACACTCGCTCGCAGGAAGGGCTGGTAGTCGCGTGGATCGGTCATGGCGCAATGGTGCGCGGGGCAGACCGCGCTGTCGAGCGATCAGGTGATCAACGATTTCGTGGGAGCAACTGCCTGTGGGAGCAGCTTCAGCAGCGAAGCTCTTGCGCGGAATGACATCGAGCGACACCATCCCCACCCAACCCTCCCCTTGAAGGGGAGGGCTGAAGCATTTGCAGGAGCAACTGTCTGTAGGAGCGGCTTCAGCCGCGATGCTTTTGCTCTCTTTCCGGAGCGCGTGCGAGCATCGCGGCAAAAGTCGCTCGGACAGAAATCTGCAGGTGTCGCAGCGTCAGTCGTGCGCTTTCTCGCGCAGCGTGCGATTGAACAACGCGATCGTGCGGCGCCATGCCTCGGCAGCGGCCGCCTTGTCGTAACGCGGCGTGGTGTCGTTGTTGAAACCGTGTTGCGTGCCTGCCGGCTGATACACGGCGTAGTGCACAGCCGCCGCTTTCAGCGCGACTTCGTAGCCAGGCCACGTCGCGTTTACGCGCTCGTCTTCTGCAGCGAAGACGACCAGCAACTCGGCCGTGATCTTCGCCACATCGTCGCTTGGCGGTGCCACGCCGTAGAAAGGTACCGCAGCGACCAGGCTCGAGCGTTGTGTCGCAAGGAAATTGACGATGCCACCGCCGTAGCAGAAACCGACCGCGCCCATGCGTCCGTTGCCGCCATCCATTTGGGCAAGCGTGTCGGCAGCCGCAAGGAAATCCTCGTGCGTCTTCGCCTGGTCGAGCTTGCCGAACAACGTGCGTGCCGCGTCTTCATCGCCGGGATAGCCGCCGAGTGGAAACAGCGCATCGGGGGCGAAGGCGATGAAGTCGTCGAGCGCGAGCCGGCGCGCGATGTCTTCGATATGCGGATTGAGTCCACGGTTTTCATGCGCAACCAGCACGAGCGGCAACGGGCCCTTGGCTTTCGCTGGACGCGCCAGATAACCAGAGGCCTTGCCATAGCCCTTGGGCGATGCAAACTCGACATGCTTTGTCGAAAGGCGCTTGTCGTCAGCGCTCACCTGCTGCGCAGCGGCAAACTTCGGACTCAGCGCGGCCAGCAGACCGGCCGCGCCTGCGGCACCCACAGCGAAGCGCGCGGCGCCAACGAGAAAACCGCGACGATCAATGAAGCCGTGAACGTACTGATCGAACAGACGCAGCACTTCAGGATCGAAGTCGCTGGCTTTGGAAAGAGGGGCATTCGACATGGAATCCTCCGTGCAGTGGCGATGGATCGGACGCATCAAGCACGGCGTCGACCATTCGTTGCGTGTGAAGAGCAGATGAGGCAGCGCTGAGCGTGGCAGCTGCTTACCGCAACTGGCTGTCCTTGCTGCCACGTCGGTTGTAACCGCTTGCGCTGCCGTGGCTGAGATCGTGCACTTCCTGACAGGAAACGCACAAACGCACACCCGGCACCGCCTTGCGTCGGGCCGGCGGAATCTTCGCTTCGCACTCCGCGCAATGCATCAGACTCGCGCCCTTCGGCATCTGGCTGCGTGCGCGTTCGATGGCGTCCTTCACGGTCGCGTCGATCTGGTCCTGCACGGCGCCGTCGCCGGCCCAACCGGTGGCCATGGCTATCTCCGAATTTGCTGATCAATCGCAGCTGCAGAGAATACGCCGATCGAAATGAATAATGGATTTACTCGATTTTCGTGCGACTAACGCACGCTGTCGACATACGGATGGGCGGCGATAGTGTCCATTTCGGATGCCGACATTGTCGACAGTACCAGCGACACCAAATACCGCACGATCACCATCAGTGTCGCCAGCACTGCATTGGCGTCGACCGCGATACCCAGCATGGAAAAACCCATGATGATAGGCCGCCCGATCAAGAAGCCGACGAATACCATGAAGAACATCGACACGAACGTCGCGCCGCCCTGCGCGAGGTTGCTCCTCGCCCAGGCGCCACGCGGATTTTCGGAATGCCACGCCTGCCACAACGAGACGGCGAGCTGGATGACGACATACGCGAGCGCCCAGCCGATCGCCGAAGTCGGCGTCTCGCGCAGCCCCTTCAACCCGATTGCAAGCGCATTTCCGTTGTCGCCTTCGCTCGCTACGCCATAGGAAATCACGAGGAAGAAGAGGACAAAGACCAACCCGCCACTCAACTTCAAGAGATCGAACAGATGCGTAAGCAAGCCGCGTTCCGGGTAAAACGGAATGGTTGCGATCGTCAGCAGAATCAGTTCCGATCCCAGCAGGGCCTGCAGCGCAACATAGGGCAGGCGACCCAAAAGGCAGCCAACCAGCAGCACGATATACGACAGCGCCAATTGTGCTGCCGCGCGTGGCGACACCAAGCGCAGTGTTTCGATGGCTTTCATGACACCTCCCGCTGTCGCATCCTTTCACGGTACAGCGATTGCTCATGCAATGGATTGGCGTCGCGCCCTTGTACGGAACACGGCGTCGCGCGTCGAAAGGGGCCACGCCGCGATGAATATTCCGACGGTGTCACCCCATGTCCCGATCCATGCCCCTTTTGCGTACTGTTGACCAACCAATCGGAGATCCGCATGCGCACCATCCTGCCCTGCCTCACCCTGCTTTCC
>JBDSNK010000002.1:0-8587 GCA_039915385.1 Dokdonella sp. | reverse complement strand
TACTCGCGTCCGGCTTCGCAGTGTCATTCGTTGCTGGTGCCGGCTCGGCTTGCGCCGGTGCCGAGGACGCCTTTTCCTTTGCCAAGTCTGCTGGCGCGGGTGCGGCCGGGTCATCTGTCGCGGCGTTCTGCGCAGGCGCATCGGCCGGGCCGCCCGTATTTGCATTGACGTCCTTCGCGCGCGCCATCGCGTCAACGTCGATGACATCCGGTGTAGTCGCTGTTTTTTGCGCCGGCGGCGCTGCAGGCTTGTGTTTTTTCGGTGCGGCCTGCGCTTGAGTCGCGCCGATCAACAAGGCCAGCGCCAGCGTTCGAATCAGCATGTGATCATCTCCGTCAAAGGTGTCGCGCACGCTAGCACGATCGTCTGTATTGCAGCTGAGCGACAGCTCAGGGTTCGTGCACAGTTGCCGAGTTTGCGATCGGCGCGCCGATGAGCGCGACGCGCGGCTCACGCGGAACCGCCCTCGATCGCTTTCGGCTTCTGCGGCGGCTTCATCCGGCCGGCCTTTTGCAATGCTTCGCGCAAGACATATTCGATCTGCGCGTTCAACGATCGCAGTTCATCGTTCGACCAGCGTTGCATCGCATCCAGTACCGGCACGCTGATGCGCAGCGGATAGGCTTTTTTTTCGCTCATCAGCCGGTGTACAAACTGCCGGTATTCACCACCGGCTGTGTGCCTCGTTCGCCGCAGAGCACGACCAGCAGGTTACTTACCATCGCTGCTTTGCGCTCGTTGTCGAGCTCGACAACGCCGCGCTTGCCCAATTCGTTCAATGCCATCTCGACCATGCTCACGGCGCCTTCAACGATGCGCGTGCGCGCCGCGATGATGGCGCCAGCCTGCTGCCGCTGCAGCATCGCCTGCGCGATTTCCTGGGCGTAGGCGAGATGGCTGATACGCGACTCCACGACGTTTACGCCGGCCTTGCCGAGGCGTTGCTGGATCTCGTTGCGCAAATGCGAATTGACCACGTCACCATGGCTGCGCAGCGACGGTTCCTTGGTGTCGTGCGAGTCGTACGGATAGCTTTGTGCCATCTGGCGCAGCGCTGATTCCGACTGGATCTGCACGTAGTTTTCGTAGTCGTCGACACAGAACACCGCTTCGGCAGTATCCACGACCTGCCACACTACGACGGCAGCGATCTCGATCGGATTGCCGTCGCTATCATTGACTTTGAGTTTGCTCGACTCGAAGTTGCGCACGCGCAGGGAGATCGGACGCTTCGCGTAAAACGGATTGGTCCAGCGCAGACCTTCGTCGCGCACGGTGCCGGAATAGTGTCCGAACAACTGCAGGACCTGGCCCTGGTTCGGCTGCACCTGAAAGAAGCCCTTGCCAAGGAATCCGAGCAGGATGAACAGCGGCACGATCGGCACGATTTGTCCCGGCCCAGGCTGCGGCTGACTGGTGACCGTGGCGAACAACCAGAAACCCGTCAGCAGCCATGCGGCAATGAGGATCAGCACGACTGGAATGCCGGCCAGCGAAAATGCGTTGCGTTCGTTCATTGCAGGCCCCCAAAGTAGTGGTATCAAAATGATATCACATGTGTGCTTTTGGTCAAGAAAAAGCGGCCGTGAAGCCAGCTGCGGACGACGCGCCGGTGCTAGGCTCGCCCTCCGCCGCGCTCCGTGGTTCAACGCTCAGGAAGGAACCTCATGAAGTCACGTCACTGGATGACTGCGCCAGCGATGCTGGCCATCCTCGTGTCGACGTCGGCAGTCGCTGTGCCCACGCGCTATATCGTTTTCACCATGGATGTCGACGACCGCGTGCAGCCGGTCTTCTACACCGAGGTCGACTTGGCGCCCCCTTCTCCACCCTCGAACGCGGCTGTTGCCACGACATCCGTGCATGAGGAAAGCGTTGCCTTTCACGTGTGGAGTCACGGCAAGAATCTGGGCCAACAGTCGGTCACGGTGCCAAACCTGCGCGGCGAATTCGCGCATGACCCGGAACACGGTGATGGATCGATCGATGCGTATGCGGTCGCACGGGCGGATCGAACTTTCGTTGTGCGCATACCGGTTGCGGATGCGGATGCACTCGAATTCGCGCACAAGAGCAGCAGCCAGCGAGTCGATCTGGACATGCTCGCCGCGAGTGCGGGTACGCTCTCGCTTGCCGGCAGCATTCCCGCCCTGCAGATTGCGCGCGTGCCAAGCAGTGGCAATTCGGCCAACCGTCTCGACTTGCTCGTGGTTGGCGATGGCTACACCAGTGCACAGCATTCGCAGTTCGACACCGATGCGATGCTTTTGCACGATTCGTTCTTCGGCTTGACGCCGTACCATGAGTATCAGAGTTTCGTGAACTGGACGACCGGCTTCGTTGCCTCGGCGCAGTCTGGCGCGGACCACCCGCCGTATCAAGCTGGATGCTCCAATTCGAGCTGTTGTTCCGATCCCGCCGCAAACGGCGATCCGCTGGGTGGCCAATACGTCAACACGGCATTCAATGCGCAATTCTGCACGGCGCAGATCCAGCGTCTGGTGTCGGTCAACCAAACCCTGGTGCTTGCAGCGGCAGCCGCCTATCCGGGTTGGGACAAGATCTTCGTCATGGTCAACGACACCACTTACGGCGGTTCCGGCGGCAACATGTCGGTGACGTCAACGCACGCGCAGGCCAAGCAGATCATCCTGCACGAGTTCGGTCACAGCTTCAGTCACCTTGCCGATGAATACGCCAGCGCCTATCCCGGTTTTCCCGCGTGCAGCGATATTTCCGGCAGCGCGCCGTGTGAGCCCAACGTCACCAACCAGACGACTGCCGCGCAGGTGAAGTGGGCGACCTGGTTCACGGTGGGCAATCCGATTCCGACGCCGCCGGGACATGCAGGTGTCGGTCTGTTCCAGGGCGCGCGCTATTTGACGACCGGCATGTATCGTCCGGTCGATCAGCAATGCCTGATGCAATACCTCGGCAAACCATTTTGCCCGGTGTGTCGCCAGGAGTATGTGCGCACGCTCTATCGCGGTGGCTTCGGTGTGCCCGTGAACGGCATCGACCTGATCGAACCGGGCACGGAAGCGCCGTCTACGGCTTCAACAGTCACGTATAGCGCGGGCACGATCCAGATTTTCAAGGCTACGCTGCTGCCGCCAACCGTCGGCGCGCTGGACGTGCAATGGCTTCTCGATGGCAACCCAATCAATGCTGCGACGTCATCGAGCTATACTTTCAGCCAGGTCAGCGCGTCGCCGACGACGCACACGCTCGAATTGCGTGTGAAGGATCTGACAACGTTCGTCGCACCTTCGATGGCGGGAACCCAGCTCGACCACAAACGCACGTGGACGATCAATGTCGTGAACTCCGACGACACCATCTTCCGGAACGGTTTCGATTGAACCGGTTTCGCCAACGCGATATTCGCCAACGCGAAACAGGATGGCGGCGATGCTCGTGCTGAGCTTCGCCGGTCGTTTCCGTCAGGGCGTTGCGGGCGCCTTCGCGGCAATCGGCTCGACGTGGCGCAGCTCGATGCGGCCGAGCATGTCGAGGCCGGAGTAGAAGCGCCACGGATCGCCGTCGCCGACGGCGAGAGCGATATGGCCGGCATCGAAACCGGCCAGCGCCGCATCGAAACTCTGCCAGCGCCCATCAACGAATGCCTGCGCCCACGCGTGCGGCACGAAAACCTGATCCCTGCCGGCGAAACCGGGTGCGTAGGCGAGGCCATCGACGACGCGCGTGGCAATGCCGCTGGCGCGGCCGAGCGCAGCCACGAGGACGGCGTGCTCGGTGCAATCTCCTTCCGGTTTACGAGCGACTTCAAGTGCCGAGGCGTAGCCCACGTCGAGACTCTTGTTGCGGATGTAACCGCGCACGAAGGTTTCGATACGTTGCATCCGTTCGCGAGGGGGTTTCACGTTGCCGACCGCTCGTTCGGCAAGCTGCATGATTTCGGGAGCCTTGCTCTGCAGCCAGTCGTTGGGCAGGTAGTCGTCCGCGGCGGGCTGCACCTCATCGCGCGCTGCGCTGGCATGCTGGATCGTCACCACCCATACGTCGCCGTCGCGCACCACGCGTTGCTCGTCGGTCTGCGGCAGATTGAGTGCGGCGCCGTGGTCGCGCGCTTTCAAGGTGTAGCGCATCGTACCCGCGAGTTCGTTTGCCTGTAGCGGCCGTGGCGACGACATCAGGGTGCGCGCGAACACGTCGCTGCCCTGGTTCGGCGCCGTCGCGCAGGCACGATCGCAGGCGAGCAGGGTCAGTTCGACGCCGAGGATCGGCATCGTCAATTTGTAGATGGTCTGGTCCGCGTCGACCCAGGCGCGGCTCTGCAGCGGCGAACCCGCAAACGCAATCGTCTGCTCGATCGGACTCAGGCGCATGCGTCCAGCGGGCAAGTCGACGGTTTCCTTTGCGCCGACGACACTGGTGATTTCCGCCGCGTCGAGGCTCGATGGCTGGAATGACAGCACGCGATAGCGCACTCCCACTTCGAGTCCGGCACGCAGGGCCGCAAGGCGCGCACCTTCCGGTAGCAACGCACCCTCGGGCCAGGGCCTGTTGCGTTTCTGCTGATCGCCGCCTGTATGCGTGACGATGTCCACCACACCGTTGTGAACATTGCCGTCGATCGATGTCTCGCTGCCTGAAAGACGCGACACGCTGCGAAATGCCAGCGGCATGCCATCCAGGCTCTCGGTCGAGGTTTCCGCGTTGCTCAGCGCAACATGCGAGCCGGCGCGGTCGAGCACCATGTCGAGCTTCTGCAAGGTCACCACCTTCGCGCCGTGCACGTCGCGTCGCGATTCGAACGAACCGATCTTGCGGCCATCAAGGAGCACTGTGAACCACTGGTCCTGCACGGGAGCCGCTTGGGCGAACAAGGGCAGGGCAAGCAAACAGGCCAGCCAGTGATGGCCCAGCCTGTGATGGCCTTGGGTTGCGACGCGCATGCGCGATTCCATGGGGACTATGGGTTAGACGGCGACAGCCTGCATTGTGCCAGTCAGGGCCCTCGGCGCGCGCATTCCGTGACCTCCAGTACAATCGCGGCCCGCCAATCCGGACCTGCGCATGAAACCCTTCGGCACGCCGCACACCGACACCGCGATTCGCGTGCTGTTGCTCGGTTCGGGTGAACTCGGCAAGGAGGTTGCGATCGAATTGCAGCGGTTTGCGGTTGAGGTGATTGCCGTCGACCGCTACGCGAACGCGCCGGCGATGCAGGTCGCCCACCGCTCGCACGTGATCAACATGCTCGATGGCGCGCAATTGCGCCGCGTGATCGAACTGGAAAGGCCCGACTACGTCTTGCCCGAGATCGAAGCAATCCACACGCCAACCCTGGTCGAAATGGAGAAAGGCGGGCTGGTCGTCATACCGACCGCACGTGCGGCATGGCTGACAATGGATCGTGAAGGCATCCGGCGCCTCGCCGCCGAGCAGCTCGGATTGCCGACATCGCCTTATCGCTTCGTCGATACCGGAGAGGAATACCGGGCCGCGATCGACGCGATCGGCTTGCCGTTCGTGATCAAGCCCGTGATGAGCAGTTCGGGCAAGGGTCAGAGTACCGTGTGTCGCGAAGACGAGGCCGATGCAGCCTGGGACTACGCGCAATCGGGCGGGCGCGCCGGCAAGGGACGCTGCATCGTCGAAGGCTTTGTCGACTTCGACTACGAGATCACGCAGCTCACCGTTCGCCATGTCGGCGGCACAAGTTTCTGTGAGCCGATCGGCCATCGGCAGGAACACGGCGACTACCGCGAATCGTGGCAGCCGCAACCCATGAGCGACGTGGCGCTAGCGGAGGCGCAACGCCAGGCCGCCGCGATCACGGGGGCGCTCGGCGGTCGCGGTGTGTTCGGCGTCGAGTTCTTCGTCAAGGGCGACACGGTCATTTTTTCCGAAGTCAGCCCGCGCCCGCACGACACTGGCCTGGTCACGCTGATTTCGCAGGACCTTCCGCAATTCGCGCTGCATGTGCGCGCAATTCTCGGCTTGCCAATCCCGCAGATCCGCCAGTTTGGTCCATCGGCCTCGTGCGCGGTGCTCGCCTCGGGCGACGGCGATCGCCCGCGCTATCACGGCGTTGCCGATGCACTCGCCGAGCCAGATACGATGCTGCGTCTGTTCGGCAAGCCCGAAGTGCGTGGCCAGCGGCGCATGGCGGTTACGCTCGCGCGCGATGTCGATATCAAATCGGCGATTGCGAAGGCCATTCGTGCGGCCGCAAAGGTCTCGGTCCGGTTCTGACGATGCAACCTCAAATCACTGCGAAAATCCCATGACCGAGCCGATGAACTACGCCGTTTTCCTTTTTCCGCAGGCACTCGAGGCCCTCGGCGAACCGATAAAACCGTATCTGCGCGAAGGACAGGGAGGTCCGCATATCGTCTGCGCAGAGATCGACGCGTCGGGCGCGCTGTTCGGAATGACGCTGGCCGGCAAGGGGCCGAACAGTGAGTCGCTCGAACTCGAAATCATGGTGCCTGCCAGCATGGTGAAACTCGTGATGTCGATGCACGGCGAGCACGAGATCGGTTTCGTTTGAGCGTTTCCGTTGCAGCCTGCCGCTTGCGCGATGGCCACAGGCATCGCGCAACGTGGGTCAGGCTCGCCCGGCGAATTCGCCTGTGGTCGTGTTGACCACGATCTTCTCGCCCGTCGTGATGTACTCGGGCACCTGGATCTCGATGCCGGTCGACAATTTCGCGGGTTTCGGCCGCTTGGTGGCCGTCGCGCCCTTCAGTTCCGGCGCGGTGTCGACGACTTCCAGGGTCACCGATTGCGGCAACAGCACGGCAACCGGCGCATCGTCGATGAGCTGGACCTGGCAGCCTTCGATGCCGTCGGCGATGTAGCCCGCGGAATCACCGACCACGTTCGCATCCAGCGTGTACTGGGTGAAGTCCTCGACATCCATGAACACGAATGCTTCGCCGTCCATGTACGAATACGTGACTGGACGACGTGTGACCTCGGTTTCCTTGAGTTCGTCTTCAGCGCCGAGCGTGATGTCGAGCTTCTGTGCACCTGGCACGCTGTACATGATGAAACGGAATTTGACGTTGCCGCCGCGGCCCTGCGGCGAGCTGCGTTCGATGTCGCGAATCTGATAGACCTTGCCATCGTGCTCGACGACATTACCCTTCTTGATCTCGGCTGCTCTCATGGATCGTTCCGTCTGCTCTTGTTGCGGGTTCGGGGTGATTGAGCGGGTGATCGAGGGACCACTTGCACGCAGGGTGGCCATTGCAAATTCCTATTCTCGCCGATTTCCGCGTCCGAAGCTTGGGTGCGCAATGCGTTCACGAACAGGCGCAGCTTACTTTGGCGCCAGCCGGATCGCGCCGTCGATGCGGATCGTCTCGCCGTTGAGATAGCGGTTCTGCAGGATGAAGCCGACGGTATCGGCGTATTCCTCTGGCTTGCCCAGGCGGGATGGATAGGGCACCTGCGCGCACAGCGACTGGTACACCGCCTCGGGCATCCCATCGACCATCGGGGTATGGAACACGCCGGGCGCGATGGTCATCACACGCACGCCGATGCGCGCAAATTCGCGCGCCATCGGCAGCGTCATCGCGACGACGCCGCCTTTCGAGGCCGAGTAGGCGGCTTGTCCGATCTGACCTTCGTAGGCTGCGATCGACGCCGTGTTGATGATCACGCCGCGCTCGCCGTCTTCGCCGGGCGCGTTGTGCTGCATCAGATCGGCCGCCGCTTTCGCGACATTGAAGGTGCCGATCAGGTTGACCGTGACCGTGGTCGCGAACGTCTTCAGCGGCATCGGACCTTCCTTGCCGAGCACTCGACCGGCGCCGAGGATGCCCGCGCAGCTGACCACCACGTTGAGACCTCCGAGCTTGCCCTGCGCATCTTTCAGCGTTGCGGTAATGCCGTCTTCGTTGGTCACGTCGGCGCGGAAATAGCTCGCCGCAGCGCCAAGTTCCTGCGCGGCCGCGTTGCCTTTTTCGTCGTTGACGTCGAGCAGCGCGACCTTGGCGCCTTGGGCGACGAGATGCCGCGCGACCGCGAAGCCGAGTCCGGAGGCGCCGCCGGTAACAACGGCCTTGACCTGATCGAGTTGCATGGGAATTCCCGCGATGAAGGAGGGCGCGGATTCTAGCAGCCCGCGTCGCGAGCGCCCGCGTCGTTGCGCGCCGAGCCCTCGACAGACCGCTCGGAGCTTGTCGAAGGATCAGGGCCGATGGCGACGCCAGGGGTGCCGCGAAGGACTCAGTGCACCGGCGCCATCAGATGCTGGTAAGGCGTTCCAGCCCACATCACATAGGGCAGCGAGGTGTCGGGATCGGGACTCTTCGGATAGGCGTCGTAGAACGCCGCATCGGCGCCGACGATCATGATGTGCGGGCCGGTCTTGATCCAGTGGTTGCTGACGTCGGGCTTGGCGGCGTACGGATCGGTGTTGCTCGCGTCAGTGCCTCCTTCGAGCATGTACATGAAGCCGACCTTGCCGGCGGTTGGCGTCTTGTGCCCGAGATACGCATTGATCCATTCCATCGCGGATGCATCCATGCACATCGAATCCGGCCCCGGCGTGGCGGGATTGTCCGGCATGCAGGTAAAACCGTTGCTGCCCTTGCGCAAGGTGTGC
>JBDSNK010000366.1:0-6046 GCA_039915385.1 Dokdonella sp. | reverse complement strand
GGTGACGATCAGCCACCAGATGGAACCGAAGACTTCGCTCATGGGTGGGGCCGGGCGCTCAAGCAGACAGGGTCGCGATGATACGTTGCGCACGCCTGCGCGCAGTTAAATCCGCGTCAAGAACCGCCGCCAAATCAGCGATTGGGGTCGCATTGGCGGTTGCAAGGCAGCGCTCTATCGTTTCTGCAATCGCCAGGAAGGACAGACGGCCATCCAGAAACGCGGCTACGGCCACCTCGTTGGCTGCATTCAGCACGGTTGTCGCATTGCCACCGGCCGCCAGCGCGCGATAGGCAAGATCGAGGCAGCGGAACGTGTCCAGGTCCGGTGCCTCGAAATCGAGCTGCGCAACTTTGAGCAGATCCAGCGGCGATACACCGGCATTGACGCGATCCGGCCAGGCCAGTGCATAGGCGATGGCGGTGCGCATGTCCGGATTGCCGAGCTGGGCCAGCACCGAGCCGTCGACGTATTCGACCAATGAATGCACGATGCTTTGCGGATGCACGACGACTTCAATGTGTTCCGCTGGTGCATCGAACAGATAGTGTGCCTCGATGACTTCGAGACCCTTGTTCATCAAGGTAGCCGAGTCCACCGAGATCTTGCGGCCCATGCGCCAGTTCGGGTGTGCGCAGGCGCGGTCGGGCGTGACCTCGGCGAGATCGGTGGCTTTCATGCCGCGGAACGGTCCGCCGGACGCGGTCAGCAGGATGCGCCGCACGCCGATGGCAGTCAGGTTCGCATGCGCGCGCGGCAGACACTGGAATACCGCGTTGTGTTCCGAGTCGAGTGGCAACAGTTCGCCGCCGCCCTCGCGCAGCGCGGCGCGGAGAAGCGGGCCAGCCATCACGATGGCTTCCTTGTTCGCGAGCAACAAGCGCTTGCCCGCGCGTGCCGCAGCCAGGGTCGATTCGAGGCCGGCAGCGCCGACGATCGCGGCGACGACGGTGTCGCAATGACTGTCCGAAGCGGCTTCGATGAGTGCTTCGGGTCCTGCAGCAATGCGGCAGTTGACACCAGCGGCAGCGAGCTTCTCGCGCAAGCCGGCTTCACACGCGGGATCGGCCATCACGGCCAGTTGCGGTCGAAAGCGCACGCACAACTGCACCAGTGCATCAACGTTGCGATGTGCGGCGAGCGCGGTGATCTGAAAACGATCCGGATGTCGGGCGACGACGTCGAGTGCGCTCGCGCCGATCGAGCCGGTCGCACCGAGGACCGCAATTCGTCTCATGATGAGAACGCGAGATCGAGCAGCGCCTTGCCTGCAGCAAATACGGGGATCGCGGCGAACAGGCTGTCGGCGCGATCAAGCATGCCGCCGTGACCCGGGAACAACGTGCCGGAATCTTTTACACCGGCCTGGCGCTTGAGCAGACTTTCAACCAGATCGCCGAGGATGGAAGCGAGAACGGTCAACAAGGCGAGTGCGATCAGCACGATCAGCGCGAAGCCGCGCAAATCGAACAGCCAGCCGCCGATGAAAGCGATTGTTCCGGCGCCGGCCAACGCGCCCCAGGCACCGGCGGTGGTCTTGTTGGGGCTGATCTGCGGCGCAAGCTTGGTTGTACCGAAACGCTTGCCGGCGAAGTAGGCAGCCGTGTCAGCGGCCCAGATAAGGATCAATGCGAACAAGGCCCACGCGTGGCCGTGCGCAACGCCGCCGTGAATCTTTATCAACGCCAACCACGCGGGCAGGATCGCGAATGCGCCGGCGGCGAGTTTGAGCGTCGCGTTCTCGCGCGTCGGCGCAGCGGCATACGAAAAATGGCGCATCCACAGCAGGGCGAGCAGCCACCAGGCAAGGCCTGCGCCGATCACGTACCACGCGATCGGTTCATCGCGCACGGTCCACAACAAGCCGAGTGCGAGCGCGCTAGCCACCACGATGCCGGCTTGCAGCACGGTCGACCTAATGCCAGCCAGGCGGGTCCATTCCCATATGGCCATCAGGCACACGGCGGCAATGATTGCGGCGACGGCTGGCGTCGGCAGGAACAGCACGATGGCGACCGCAATCGGGGTCAGTACCAGGGCAGTCAGGATGCGTTGTCTGAGCATGCGCGCGTCAGCCGGCAGCGCGCGCTTGCGCGGAAGTGAGGCCGTAACGCCGCTCGCGGCGCGCGTAGTCGGCCAGTGCAGCATCCAGCGCCGTCGCGTCGACATCCGGCCAGAGCGCCTCGGTGAAATAAAGTTCGGCGTAGGCGATCTGCCAGAGCAGGAAATTGCTGACTCGGGTCTCGCCGCCGGTGCGAATGAACAAGTCGACTGGCGGCTGCCCGGCGAGGCAGGCATGACGCGCAAATGTCGTCTCGTCGATCGCGTTGGCATCCAGCTCGCCGCGCACGGCCGCCTGCGCCATCGCGCGCGCCGCCTGCGCGATGTCCCAGCGACCGCCGTAGTTCACCGCGACATTCAAGCGCAACGCGGCGTTGTCGACCGTGCGCAGCATCGCAGCACGCATGCGCATGGCCAGTTCCGGTGAGAACGCGGAGAGGTCGCCGACGAATTCGATGCGCACGCCGTTGGTGTGCAATTCGTCGACCTCGCGGTCGAGCGCTTTCAGGAACAACTGCATCAGCGCGCCGACTTCCTCGTCGGGGCGTTTCCAGTTTTCGCTGGAGAATGCAAACAGGGTCAGGGCCTCGACGCCTCGGCGGCGGCAGAATTCGACCGCAGCGCGCACCGCCTTCTGACCTTCGCGATGTCCGAACACGCGCGGCCGATGGCGACGCTCGGCCCAGCGGCCGTTGCCGTCCATGACGATCGCGATGTGACGCGGAATACGGGCTGGCGAGTCGGAATCCATCAATCTCGATCGTGGGGCGACGCACCAGCGCCGTGGGAGCGGATTCAGCCGCGATGCCTGTTGCCGCGCGGACGGGTTTTACTTCAGTTCCGCGCAAATATCCGTCCCTGGACTCTCCTGCGGTCGGCATCCTTGCCTCCCCCTCCGCCGGCTGAGGCCGGCTTCAACTACATCGACATCAATTCGTCTTCCTTCGTCTTCACCACGCCGTCGATGTCCTTGACGAACTTGTCGGTGTATTTCTGGATGTCGTCCCCGGCGCGGCCATCCTCGTCCTCGCTGATCTTCTTGTCCTTGAGCAGTTCCTTCACTTGATGCAGCGCATCGCGGCGCACGTTGCGGACGGCGACCTTGGCATTCTCGCCTTCGTGGGCGACATGTTTGGACAGCTCGCGACGGCGCTCTTCGGTCAGCGGCGGCAGGTTTATGCGGATCACGTTGCCCATCGTGTTCGGGGTCAGGCCGAGATCCGAGGCAAGGATCGCCTTCTCGACCGCAGAAACCATGCTCTTCTCGAACGGAGTGATGATGATCGAGCGTGAATCGGCCAGCGCGACATTGCAGACCTGCGAGATCGGCGTCTCGGCGCCGTAGTAGGAAACCTTCAGAGGTTCGACCAGCGCGGTGCTGGCGCGGCCAGTGCGCAGTCGGGTGAGATCGTGCTTGAGCGCGTCCACGCTTTTCTGCATGCGTGTCTGCGTGTCTTTCTTGATGTCATCGAGCATTGCGGGGGCGCCTGTTCTGCCTTGCAGGAGGTCTCGGAGTATAACAGCGGCCCGGTCGCGGGCGGACCGCTGGACTGCGGCAGCGGTCTGAACCGTCATCGAGATTGAACCAGGGTGTGGATCGATGGCTTGCGGCCTGCGACGAGACGCAGACAATTGCATCAACGCGCGCGCTTGCACGGCGGTTGTTTGCTGCGATTGAGCGAGGCACTCGCGGGCGAGTTCATCGAACAGAAAGGATGCGCCTCGCTCGCGCGCCCTTCTGCGATGGCGGATTGAAAACGGCCGGCGGGCCATCCGCATCGATGCGTTGCCGCGCCCGGCGCCAAGCGCATTAAAGACGCGGCTGTTTTCGGGGGCGAGCCTCAGCGACCGCCAACCAGGGTGCCGATCTGTTCGCCGCGCAGGATGCGCATCAGGTCGCCCTCGCGCGACATGTCGTAGATGCGCAGCGGAATCTTGTGATCGCGACAGAGCGAGATTGCGCTGGTGTCCATCACCTGCAGGTTGCGCTGGATCACTTCATCGTAGCTCAGGCGTTCGTAGCGCGTTGCGCTTGCGTCCTTGGCCGGGTCAGCGGTATAGACGCCGTCAACCTTGGTCGCCTTCAACAGCAGACTCGCGCCAATCTCGATCGAGCGCAGGGCCGCGGCCGAATCGGTGGTGAAGAAGGGGTTGCCGGTGCCAGCCGCGAATAGCGCAATGCGACCTTTCTCGAGGTGACGGATCGCGCGGCGACGGATGAAGTCCTCGCAGACCTCGTTGATCTTGATCGCCGACATCGTGCGCGCGGTGCCGCCGGCTTTCTCGATCGCGTCCTGCATCGCGAGCGCATTCATCACGGTGGCGAGCATGCCCATGTGGTCGCCAGTGACGCGGTCCATGCCGGCAGCGGCGAGGCCGGCACCGCGAAAAATGTTGCCGCCGCCGATGACGACGCCGATCTGCACGCCGACACGCTGCACCTCGATGATCTCGCGTGCCAGACGCTGCAAGACGTTGGGGTCGATGCCGTAGTCGGCTTCGCCCATCAGGGCTTCGCCAGAGAGTTTGAGGACGATGCGCTTGTACTTGATATCGGCGGGCATGGGCGATTTCCGGCGGGCAAAACAGCCGTATTGTAGCGGCAGAGTGGCCCGTCCATCGCAATCAGCCTTGGTACGCATTGCCGCAGCGGGCCGATGCGGCAGGCGATGCTGGCGAATTGGCGCCCACACATTCACGCATTAAAGTGGACTCGTCCGGCCGCCGGCGATGGAGATGCATGTGACCCTGAAGCTGCTGGTGCTGATCCTCGACCTGTTCGGCACCTTCGTTTTTGCGCTGAGCGGCGCGACCGCCGGCGTGCGGCGGCGACTCGACCTGTTCGGTGTGCTGGTGCTGTCCTTCGTTGCGGCCAATTCCGGCGGTATCGCGCGCGACGTGCTGATCGGAGCGGTGCCGCCGGCTGCGATCAGCGACTGGCGCTATCTAGGCGTGTCGGTGCTGGCCGGCCTCATCACGTTCTGGCGCGCTCCGACGATCGAGCGACTGCGCAATCCGGTGCGTTTGTTCGACGCAGCTGGACTCGCGCTGTTTGCGGTCGTGGGTGCGAACAAGGCGCTCGCGCACGGGCTCGACCCGGTGATGGCGTCGCTGCTCGGCATGTTGTCCGGCATTGGCGGCGGCATCGTGCGCGATGTGCTGCTCAATGAAGTGCCGCTGGTATTGCGAGCCGACCTGTACGCGGTCGCGGCGCTCGCGGGTGCGGCGATCGTGGTGATCGGTGATCGACTCGGCCTGCCGACGACGGGCGTGATGTGCGTCGGCGCCGTTTTCTGTTTCGGCCTGCGCATGCTCGCGATCCGCAACGGCTGGGGTCTGCCGGTGGCATCGAGCCTGGAAAAGCTTGGCAAGCCGCGCGATGTGAATTGAGCGTCGGGTACGCGCGCTAGCAGTTGTTCGTGCATTCCGCCTCAGGGATGCGGGAAGTGTCCGCTGGCGTTGGGAACGCCGGTAGACCAGCATACCGGCCATCCATGGCCATTACCGAAAATTGCTCCTGCATTTCGACCCACAGGGACGTGGGAAGTGTTCGCGGGCGTCAGGAGCGCCCGCGGACCCGGCATACCGGCCATCCATGGCCATCGCCGGAAAATGCTCTTGCATTTCCGGCATACCGGCCATCCATGGCCATAAAAAAGGCCGCGGAATCCGCGGCCTCTTCGTCAAGCGATGCAACGATGAATCAGGCGAGACCCGCCTGCTTCATCACTTCAGCCGCATAGTCCTCGACCACCTTCTCGATGCCTTCGCCGACGGCGAGGCGCTGGAAGCTGATCACGTCGGCACCGGCCGCTTTCGCCGCGGCCTCAACGGACTGATCGGTGTTGAGCACGTAGGGCTGGCCGTACAGCGTGACCTCGTTGACGATCTTCGCAATCTTGCCGCTGATGATCTTCTCGAGGATTTCCGGTGGCTTGGACTTGTCCTTCTCGGACATCTTGGCCAGTTCGATTTCCTTTTCCTT
>JBDSNK010000353.1:0-6135 GCA_039915385.1 Dokdonella sp. | reverse complement strand
TCGCCCAGGCCGTGCCCAGCCGTGTTGGCAAAATCGGCAATCAGCCAGCCGATAGGCACGAGGCAGGCGAGCGAGATCAGGCCAACCTGTCCGATCGGAATATCCTGCTCGGTACGTGGCAGCAGGCCGGCGTTGCCGGCACCACGTGCACGCGAAGCCGCCATCGCGGATGCGAGGCCGCCAATCACCGGCTTGACCATTTTCGCCAGCGTCCACACCGCGGCGACGGCGATCGTGCCGGCACCGACGAAGCGCACCTTGTGACTCCAGGTGGCGTTGGCGAGCGTTGCAATTGCGTCCGCAGAGGGCGCGAGTGCGGAAAAATGCGGCACCCCCCAGCCCCAACCGATCACGGCACCGACGAGCATTGCGATGCCGACCCACAATCCGACCAGGTGGCCGATGCCGAACAGCGCGAACGAGAGGAAGAAATCGAAGCCGGTTACGCCGCCCTTGTCGCCGCCGACACGGAAGTAGTGCACGACGTCGGCGGCGAACACGCGCGTTGCGACGACGATTGCAAACACCGCCGAGACGATCGATCCCCACAGCACGGCGAGCAAGCCCGCGCGGTTCGACGCGGCGGCCGCTTCCGCACTGATGCCTTCGCCGCCACCGGCGCCCACTTTCAGCACCTCGGCACAGGCCACGCCTTCGGGATAGGGCAGGTCAGAGGTGGTGACCAGGGCGCGGCGCAGCGGGATCGAATACATCACGCCGAGGATGCCGCCCAGCGCGCAGATTGCGGCCGAGGTCCAGTAGTTGAACCCAGTCCACCAGCCAATCAAGATCAGACCCGGCAGCACGAAGATGATGGAAGACAACGTGCCGGCCGCCGAGGCGACGGTCTGCACGATGTTGTTCTCCTGCATCGTGGCGCCCTTGAAATAGCGCAGGATGGCCATTGAAATCACGGCTGCGGGAATCGACGTCGCGAATGTCAGGCCGGCCTTGAGGCCGAAGAACACATTCGCTGCGGTGAACACCAGCGTGATCAGGACGCCGATCACGAGCCCACGCAGGGTCATTTCCTTGCGCGGTTGTGCGCCGTGGTTTTCGAGTGTGCTCACGATGAATGCTCCGACATGCTGGATTCCCCTGGATGCTATCAGGGCGAGATTAGCGTATCGGGTGCCGCGATTGTGCAGTCTGGCGGTTCAATCGATGAGGTCGAGCGGCTCGATCCCGGCTCCCTCGCAGTGCGCCAGATAGAGATCGAAAAGGCGTTCAGCCGTATAGCGGCCGATGACGGCGCCGTCGGCATCGAGGTATTCGACTGCGCCCGTGACGATAACCAGTACCACCAGCGGCACATCGCCGACGACCTTCCAGGCATCCGTGTTGCCGGCGGGTTCGTAGACGTAGTCGCCGGGCCCGACGCGTTCGCCGCTGTCCAGCTCGCGCGTGCCTTCGAGATTGAAGGCGTGCACTTCGCCGGTGTGACGATGCAGGGGAATCGCTGTGCCTGGATCGAGTCGCAGGAGTTCGACGAAGCCGCGATTGTCGGCGAATAGGCGCAACGGCTTGAAAGCCTTGCCGGCGGAGAGAGGAACCCACGGCGCGCAGGCCTGCGCAAGCACGCGCGCGGGAAGTGAGGCGGTCGTGATCGGATTGCGTGTGAGGAGGGTGGTGGCAGTCATGGCGTGCTCCTGGACAATGGCGATCCGCACGTGTTGCGCGCGGCGCGCGACGAACGATCGATCGACTTGTCCGGTTTCATGCGAGCAAGTGCGAGCTTGAGGTCGGAGTTCGATGTTCGACGGGATAGCCATGCAACTGCAGCAGACCGGTGTACAGCAGCATCAATTCCTGAAAAAAGGCGGACATGGGCTGACTCCTTTGGGTGGGCTTGCGACCGGGCGACTTCGCTCTCTTCGCAAGTTGCAGTTAGGATAGGCAGCGATGTGGTGCCCTATAAGAGCCAGAACGGGTTAATTTAGTGGATCCAGTTTTCGAGCTGCCCATCCGCTTGCCGCCGAAGGACTCGCGCGGCTTGCTGCACGCGCTGCACGCGCAATTGCGCGCCGCCATCCTCGACGGCCGCCTGCAGCCGGGGTTGCGCCTCCCTTCGACGCGCGCGTTTGCAGCAGCGTTCGGCGTGTCGCGCAACACCGCGGTCGCCGCTTACGATTTGTTGCTGAGCGAGGGCTACCTGCTCACGCGGCAGGGGGCAGGCGCGTATGTCGCCGCCGCCATGCCGCGCGTTCGCGAACGCAAGACGGTTCCCCGCCAGGATGCGCACGAACGGCGCTTGAATGCATTCTGGCGCGGGGCCGCTGTGGCTGCGGTGCCGCGTGTCCCGCCGCGGCATGATTTCCAGCTCGGCGTGCCGGACCTCAAGCTGTTTCCGTTTGCCCTGTGGCGGAAATTGTCGGCGCGCACATTGCGTGCGTTGTCGAAACAGCCCGCCGCGTATGCGCAATCGCAAGGTCGCGCCGAATTGCGCGAGGCCATTGCCGGGCATGTTTCGTTTGCGCGCGCGGTGGCGTGTGGTGCCGACGACATCGTCGTGACGGCCGGTGCGCAGCAGGCGTTCGATTTGCTTGCGCGCATCCTCGTCACGCCCGGCAAGACGGTCGTCGCCGTCGAGGAACCGGGCTATCCGCCGTTGCGCGCGGCGTTCGCCGCGGCCGGCGCGAAGCTCGTGCCAGTGCGCGTCGATGCCGAAGGACTGCTCGTCGAGCGGTTACCCAGGGACGCGCGTGTCATCTGCGTGACGCCATCGCACCAATTCCCCCTTGGCGTTGCGATGTCGTCGTCGCGACGCGCAGCCTTGCTCGAATTCGCGCAGGCGCGCGGCGCGGTCGTGATCGAGGACGACTACGATAGCGAATTCCGCTACGGCGGGCGCCCGCTCGACGCGTTGCAGACGCTCGATCGCGCCGAATCGGTGTTCTACGTGGGCACGTTTTCCAAGAGCCTGTTTCCGGGCCTGCGTCTCGGCTATGTCGTCACACCGCCGTGGGCACGCAACGCCTTCGTCGCAGCGAAGCAATGCAGCGACTGGCAATGCGCACACGAAGTGCAGGACACCGCCGCTGCTTTTATCGCGGAGGGTCATCTGGCGCGTCATATCCGCCGCATGCGACGCATCTATGACGCACGCCGCAATCTGTTGCTGGCGACGCTGGAGCGCGATTTCAGCGGCTGGCTGCAGCCGATTCCATCGCTCGCCGGCTTGCATCTGGCCGCATTCGCGACGCGATCGCTCGACATCGAAACGATCGTCGAGCAGGCGCGGCAGCAGGGCGTCGGCTTCGCTTCATTGCGCGCGTTTCACGCGAGCGGCAAGGCCGCGCGACGTGGCCTCGTATTCGGCTATGGCGCGCTCGACGAACGCAGTATCGCCGCGGGTCTCGCCTCCCTGCGTTCGCTCGGGCCAAGGATTGCTTGAGCCCTCCCCTTCAAGGGGAGGGCTGGGTGGGGATGGTGTGGAAACGACCAGGGTAGAAGCGTTCGAGATAGGGGCGCCGATGCCTCGTCGTTGCGAGCAGCTTCGCGTTGGTCGAGCCACCCACTCGCTCACACAGCTACAAACCCAACTCGGAAAGCCCCGCATGTTCGGCCGGCCGCGCCCCGGCCGCCCAGCGGTAGAGCCGCGCGGATTCGGCGACCGGCAGGTCGTTGATGCTCGCGTGCCGATACTGCATGAGGCCGTGCGCGTCGAACGCCCAGTTCTCGTTGCCGTAGGAGCGATACCACTGGCCGGAGTCGTCGTGCCACTCGTACGCGAAGCGCACGGCGATGCGCGCAGCATCGAACGCCCACAGTTCCTTGATCAGCCGATAGTCGAGTTCACGCGCCCACTTGCGCTGCAGGAACGCAACGACGGCTTCGCGGCCCGTGACGAATTCCGCACGATTGCGCCAGCGCGTATCGAGCGTATACGCGCGCGCAACGCGCTCCGGGTCGCGACTGTTCCAGCCGTCTTCGGCCATGCGTACTTTCTGAGTGGCGGTTTCCCGCGTGAACGGTGGCAAGGGTGGGCGGGATTCGGTGTCTCTATTGCTCGACATGCGCTTGGCTCGCGAGATGGGCGTTCAATCAGGTTGCACGGCGCTGCCCGCTGCATCGCTGCAACGGCCTTGCACGCAGGCGCAGGCTTCGACGACCGGAATATTGCAAGTTCCCACCTGATCGCTCTTGACGCACTGCTCTTTCACCTTTTCGGAAAAGGTCGCGCTGGCGCTGTTGACGCAGGCCGGATACGCGCCGCAACAGCTGCCGACATCCTTGACCGCGCAGTCGGCATCGACGTGGCAACTGTAGTCGACGACATCGCCTGCCTTGATCGGTGGGCCGAGCAGTCGCGGCGGCGCCGCGTGCGCACAGGCGACAAGTAACAACGCGATGGTGAAGGCAGGGGTGATCCGCATGGACGGAGCATACGCCGCGTGCAGGTCGACGTCAGCCTGCCGACATCACTTCGTCTCGCGCATATTGACCGGGTGTGCGTCCGACCAGCCCGCGGAAGTCGCGGATGAAGTGCGCCTGGTCGAAATAACCCAGCTCCAGCGCAAGAGCGGTCCAGTCGACCGGCTTGCCGGCGGCGAGCTGTTCGATCGCCTCGTGCAGTCGATACCGATTGATGACCCATTTCGGACTGACGCCGACATAGTTGTTGAACAGGCGTTGCAAGGCTCGCTTGTTCAGGCCGTGGCGACTGACCACATCATCGACGCGCAGGATGCTGCGATCAGCCTCGATGATGGCGACGATGTTCGCAACGCGAGCGACGTTCGCATCCGGCGGCGGCAGATGGGCGACGAGGAAGCGCGTCGCGGTCTCGATCATCGCGTTCTCGTCGGCGCCGGCCAGCACGTCATCTTCCAGCGTGCCGGCGTCTGCACCGAACACGTCGAGCACCGACAATGATCCTCCAGTGAGTGTCGATACCGGTCGATCGATGAACGGGCGAAAGCCGCCGGCGCGGAATTTCACGCCGAACACGCAGCCGGCACCTTCGAGCACGCGCGTGAAGCGCGCGGTGTGCAAACCGAAAATGCGCGTGAGTCCGGGTTCGAACACCAGATGCACATTCGGGTGCGGCAGGGTCTCGCGGGTCTGCCCCGGATGGCCGCGCAAGTCCCAGCGTACGAACCAGAAGTGTTCCACGAGGTCGCACAACGCCGGCAACGTTTCGGAAGGCGCCACGCGCGCATGATGGAACGCGCCCACTGCGGGGGACGAGCGCAGGACGCCGCGAGCTTTGCCGACAACGTTCGTCATGCCTCGCAGTGCCGAAGGCGAAGATCGATCGCGCGTCGCGTTTTTCCAATCCTCATGGTGTGGCTCGTGCTGGAATCCATCACGTCATCGCAACGCATCTTGAGCTGCATCCGCTGCCCTGCAATTCCCGGCTGACGCTCGACGCTGGTCAGAAAACTGGATCATCCATGAATCGTGCGGTTCGTTTCACCATACCCATCATCATTGCCAGCACCGCCTGCCTGATCCTCTGCTGCAGTCAGACAACATCGGCACAATCGAGTCCTCCAGTTTCCGCAGCCCAACATCAGGGAGCAAGCATGAACCAGCACGCGCGCGGTCCGTTCGAGGTCAAGTTGGCGCCGCAGAAAGCCGACAATCCGCAAGCCGAAGGCGCCGGCCTCGGTCGCATGTCGATCGACAAACAGTTCCACGGTGACCTCGAGGCGACCAGCCAGGGTGAGATGCTCGCGTTCCGCACCGCCATTGCGAATTCCGCCGGCTATGTCGCGATCGAGCGCATCAGCGGCACCTTGGGCGGACGCCGCGGCAGCTTCGTGCTCCAGCACAGCAGCACGATGAATCGTGGCGTGGCACTGCAGAACATCAGCGTCGTGCCGGATTCCGGCACCGATGAACTCAAGGGGCTCACGGGCACGATGACGATCGTCATCGCCGAGGGCGGCAAGCATTCCTATGAATTCGAGTACACGCTTTCCGGCGAGGAATGACGCACGCGATCGGGCAGGCAAGGCATCAGGCGGTCTCTTCCTGCACGATTGATTTCACAGTCTGCGCATTCATGCCGGCCGCCAGTCGTGCAGCCGCTTGCGTGTGCTCCGCCGAAAGTTTCACGGCAGCAGCGCCAGCGGCCGTGCGCGGATTGCGATCGGGACACAGCATGTGCATGTAGTCGGCGTCGAAGTT
>JBDSNK010000293.1:0-7382 GCA_039915385.1 Dokdonella sp. | reverse complement strand
GGACGCTCGGCAAGCAGGATGCGACCGCGCGGATCGCGCAACACGCCGGCAACCACGTGAATCGACGCGCTCATCGAGTCGCGCCGCGCGGATCAATCGATCTTGCCGTGGCACTGCTTGTACTTTTTCCCCGAACCACACGGACACTGATCGTTGCGACCGACCTTTGGCGCTTCGCGTTGCACCGGCACCTGTTGCACCGGAAGCTGGGCATTGCTTTCTGCATCGGGGCCGGGTGGCAGGTCACCAGCCGCGAAACCCGCCGCCTCGGCATGCTGGAACTGCATCGCACGAGCCTGCGCTTCAGCTTGGGTACGCTGCTGCTGCTCCATTGCCTCGACTTCGCTTTCGCTGCGGATGCGGATGCGCGCGATCATCTGCACGATCTCGTGCTTGATCCTACCGAGCATGCCCTCGAATAGCTCAAACGCCTCGCGCTTGAACTCCTGCTTCGGCTGCTTCTGCGCATACCCTCGCAGATAAATACCCTGGCGCAGGTAGTCCATGCTGGAGAGATGATCCTTCCAGCCGTTGTCGAGCACGGTCAGCATCACGTGCTTCTCGAGCCCGCGCATGACCTCGGACCCGATCATCGCCTCCTTCTCGCGGAACAGGCGATCCACACCAGATTGCACGTGTTCGAGGATCAGGTTCGAGTCGGCCTCACTCTGCTCATCGAGCCACTGCTTGAGATTCATCTGCAGGCCGAACTCGGACGCAAGTTCGGCTTCGAGGCCGTTGAAGTTCCATTGCTCGTCGACCGAGTCGTGCGGAACGTAACGACGCACCAGGTCGGCGACGACATCCTGGCGAATGCTCGCAACCGTCTCCGCCACGCTGTCGCTATCGAGCAGCTCGTTGCGTTGCTGATAGATCACTTTGCGCTGGTCGTTCGCGGTGTCATCGAACTCGAGCAGATGCTTGCGGATGTCGAAATTGTGCGCCTCGACCTTGCGCTGCGCTTTCTCGATCTGGCGGCTGACCATGCGATCCTGTATCGCGTCGTCTTCCTTCATGCCGAACATGCGCATCAGCCGCGCAACGCCTTCGCCCATGAAGATGCGGATCAGATTGTCTTCGAGCGACAGGTAGAAACGGCTTGAGCCCGCATCGCCCTGACGACCCGAACGCCCACGCAGCTGGTTGTCGATGCGGCGTGATTCATGACGCTCGGTGCCGACAATGCGCAGGCCGCCCAGGGCGAGCACTTCTTCATGGCGTTTCTGCCACTCGGTCTTGATGCGCTCGCGCTCGCCCAGCGATGCATCTTCGGGCAGTGTTTGCAGTTCCGCTTCGAGGCTGCCGCCGAGCACGATATCGGTGCCGCGGCCGGCCATGTTGGTCGCAATCGTGATCGCATTGGGCCGGCCAGCTTGAGCGACGATGTGCGCTTCGCGCTCGTGCTGCTTCGCGTTCAGCACTTCATGCGGCACTCCGCGCTTCTTGAGCAGCTCCGACAGCAATTCGGACATCTCAATCGAGGCGGTACCCACCAGCACCGGCTGACCCCGCTCGTGGCTGTCCTTGATGTCTTCGACGATTGCGTCGTACTTGGGTCCTGACTTCAGGAACACAACGTCGGCCTCGTCCTTGCGCACCATCGGACGATGGGTCGGGATCACCACGACCTCGAGGTTGTAGATCGACTGGAATTCGTAGGCTTCCGTATCAGCCGTGCCGGTCATGCCGGCAAGCTTTTTATACATGCGGAACAGGTTCTGGAACGTGATTGATGCGAGCGTCTGGTTCTCGCGCTGGATAGGCACGCCTTCCTTCGCCTCGACCGCCTGGTGCAAACCGTCGGACCATCGTCGACCGGCGAGTGTGCGGCCGGTGAATTCGTCGACGATGATGACTTCGCCGTCACGCACGATGTAGTCCACGTCGCGCTGATAAATTGCATTCGCGCGCAGCGCTGCGTTCAGGTGATGCACTACCGCAATATGCTGGGAGTCGTAAAGGCCTTCTTCCTCGCCGATGATGCCGTCGGCACGGAACAGATCCTCGGCGTGCTGCATGCCCTCTTCCGAGAGGTGAACCTGCTTCTGCTTCTCGTCAACCCAGAAGTCGCCCGGTACCGGCGGCTCGGTCGGGCTGGGCTCCTTCGCCTGTCGCGTCAGGCGCGGAACAATGCGATTGACCTTTACGTAGAGTTGCGGTGATTCGTCCGACGGGCCGGAGATGATCAACGGCGTGCGCGCTTCGTCGATCAGGATGGAATCGACTTCGTCGACGATCGCGTAGTTGAGGCCGCGCTGGTAGCGCTGATCCTTGCTCAACGTCATGTTGTCGCGCAGATAGTCGAATCCGAATTCGTTGTTGGTACCGTAGGTGATGTCGGCCGCATAGGCCGACCGCTTGTCGCCGTGTTCCATCCCGGGCCAGACCACGCCGACGCTCATGCCGAGGAAACCGTAGACCTTGCCCATCCATGCCGCGTCGCGCTTGGCGAGATAGTCGTTGACGGTGACGACATGCACGCCCTTGCCTTCCAGCGCGTTCAGATACACCGGCAAGGTACCTACCAACGTCTTGCCTTCGCCGGTGCGCATCTCTGCAATGCGTCCGCCGTGCAGGACCATGCCGCCGATCAGCTGCACGTCATAGTGGCGCAAGCCCAGGACGCGGCGCGCGGATTCACGCACGGTTGCAAAGGCTTCTGGCAGCAGGCTGTCGAGTGCGGCGCCGCCTGCGAGGCGCTGCCGGAATTCGACCGTCTTCGCCTGCAGTTGCTCATCGGAGAGCGCCTGATACTGCGGTTCCAGCGCATTGATCTGCGCCACGGACTTGCCGAGCTGGCGCAACACGCGTTCATTGCGGCTGCCGAAAATGCGCGTCAGGAAGCTGTTGAGCATGGTGGTCTTCGGTTGGGAAACGATTGGTGGGTAAACGGATGCCGCACAAGAAGCGGTCAAGGGTGCTCTTGCTGAAAAGCGCGGCCGACAAGGGCCAGCTTTTCCGCGATTGAACCCATGAGAGCGCGCACGGGACCGCCGATGATACGGCGCGCCCTCGATACAAGCCAGTTTTGTGCTGCATGGCGCCCTTTCAAGGGCGAAGACGGCGCTGCTCTGCGCTGAGCCTGGGCTGACGTCCTGTTACGCCATGCAGCGGAATTCAGCGCGATAGGCAGCGGACGCTGAAGCGACGATTCAGGTGCGCGTGGCCCGCGTCGACTTGACATAAACCATCGGATTCACGGCGCGGCCGTTTAGCCACACCTCAAAATGGCAATGCGGCCCGGTCGAACGACCCGTGGTGCCGACTTTCGCAATAATCTGGCCCGCATGCACTCGCGAACCGACTTGCGCGACGAACGACGAATTGTGCGCATAGCGGGTCATGTAGCCGTTGCCGTGATCAATTTCGACGACATTTCCGTAACCGTTGCGCTCGCCGGCGTAGGTGACGACGCCGTCCGCCACGGCGCTGACGGGCGTTCCTTCCGGTGCCGAAAAATCGACACCCATGTGAATGGCTGCGTGGCCATCGAACGGATCCGAGCGATCGCCAAAGCCCGACGCAATGTAACCCTGGGCCACCGGCATGCCGCTGGGCAGCAAGGCATTGTCGATCTTTCGATCTCGCAACAGGTTCTCGAGCACGTCGAGCTGGGCCTGCTCGCGATCGAACTCGGCACGCAGATTGTCGATACCACTTTGCAAAGGCAGCGACATCGTGATGCCGGTCGACGGCTCCTCGGGACCACCAAGCGCGGGATCGCTGACGAAATCGAATTCGCCGTCGTCGAGCTTGCCGATCTGCGTCAGACGCTCGCCGAGGGCATTCAGGCGGGTTGCATGAGCTTGCAACTGCCCCAATTGGAGGGCAAGCGCGTCCAGATTGCGGTGTGAGTCGCTATCCAGATTAGACAATAGCAAACGCTGGGTGGTGATCGCATTGCGCAGGTCGGAAACTTCGCGCAGATCCCGGCCGTTAGGATTTTCGAAAAAGAGCGTCGCGGCGACACCCAGCGCGACGAAAAACATGGCACATCCGCCTACCGCAGCCGTCGCGAGTAGACGACCACGCTGGCTGACGAGGTCGATGCGGCGTGGCAAGAAGCGCGCATTGCGGACGATAATGATATTCATGCTTGTCTAGCGCCGAGTTCGTGTTCGTCATGTCGCCAAGTCGCAATCCCCTCCGTGACTCCACACCAGGCCCCAAGCCTGTCGCAGAGTGCATCGCGCTCGACGCGCTCGCGGATCGCGCGCGCGCGTTGGATGCGCTGGATGAACGATTGCGCCACCTCTTGCCAGCTGCGGTTGCGCGCGAGACCAGGCTCGCGGACGTCCGCAACGGACGAATTGTCTTTCTGGCGTCGAGTCCGATCTGGGCCAGCCGCATCAGGCTTTATCAGTCTGTCCTGCTTGCAGAGGCCCACGCCGCTTTAGGCGGCAGTGTCGAACGTTTCGCCGTGAAAGTGGCGCCCTTGCCGACTGTCCCCCCGGACCCGACAAAGCCGAAACCGCTTTCTGCCGCCACCGCCCGCCATTTGCGAGCGACAGCGAATTCTCTCTCCGACCCGGAACTCCGGGCCCTCTATCTACAACTGGCGTCCATCGCCACGGATGATTGAATCCCATACGAAGCCGGGGCGGCCTCGAATTCCGCGACTGACCTTCTGGAGAAGGGTTCTTTTCTTGTTGTTCGCGGGTCGGGCATCGTGCCGCAACCTGCCTTACATTGCACGTCCCCAACAGGACGCCAATTGCACATGACGGGCCTCTACGTGCCCTCTCCGCTCCGGCACCTTACCCGTGCCGCCCTTGATTTCCTGTGATACGTTTCGCTTCCTGCAAACCGTGTCGACGTTGTCGCGATCCACTACACCGCCTGCGCCGGATGGGCGTAGGAAATCGGCGCTGCGCTTTCGTCCTCGAAACTGACCTCTTCCCACGCCGCTGCTTCTGCGAGAAGCGTGCGCAGCAACTTGTTGTTCAGTTCGTGACCCGACTTGTAACCGTAGAACGCGCCGATAAGGCTGTGGCCAAGCAAGTACAGATCACCGATCGCATCGAGAATCTTGTGCTTGACGAATTCGTCCTCGTAGCGTAACCCGTCTTCGTTGAGTACGCGGTAGTCGTCAAGGACGATCGCATTGTCCATCGAACCGCCGAGCGCCAGATTCTTCTCGCGCAGCATCTCGATATCGCGCATGAACCCGAACGTGCGCGCTCGGCTGACTTCCTTGACGAACGATGTCGTCGAGAAATCGATCTCGGAAGTCGAGGTGCGCTTGGTGAACATCGGATGGTTGAAGTCGATCGAAAAACCGACTTTGAAGCCGTCGAACGGCTCAAAGCGAGCCCATTTGTCGCCGTCGCGAACGGTAATCGACTTCTTGATACGGATGAAACGCTTGGCTTTTGCTTGCTCCTCGATCCCTGCTGACTGCAACAGGAACACGAACGGACCCGCACTGCCATCCATGATCGGCACCTCGGGTGCCGACAGATCGACATAGGCATTGTCGATGCCGAGTCCGGCCATCGCCGAGAGCAAATGCTCGATCGTGGCGACCCTGACGTCACCCTTGACCAAAGTCGTCGATAGACGGGTATCGCCTACGTTTTCGCAACAGGAACGCAGGTCCACCGGATTCGGCAGGTCGACGCGGCGGAATACGATGCCGGTATCGACTGCTGCCGGTCGCAAGGTCATGTACACCTTGTCGCCCGTGTGAAGACCCACGCCTGTCGCCCGAATTACATTCTTGAGCGTGCGCTGTCTAATCATTTTTATGGTTTGACCCCTGGGGCAGGAGCTCACAAAACATCGGCGAGGTTAGCACAGCAAGTTTGTGCTGAAAAGTTAAGCGATGTATGCGCCCAACATGTGTCGTGTTTTCGCAACACTTGCCGGCAATTTGCGCGCCCATCCGCCGCCACAAGGAGCGCATCCAGGCAGAAGATGGAGATTCGAGCGCGGGACGACGCAGGAAGTGCATGCGATTCGTGACCCGCTACGAATTCAACGGCGTGCAGCTCGTGCGTCGGATCACCCATGCAATCGGCGACGACAGCGTCCGCCAACATGGCGCCGCATGATGGCGTTCGCCGCCGGTCGGCGTGTTCGACGCACCGCCGGCTTTGATTCCCCGAGTCCGCCCGGATCGGGCGAGTCCCAGGTCAGGACGGGGAAGCGTTCAACTCAATCCGCCTGGCGGCGCAGGAAGGCAGGAATGTCCAGATAGTCACCTGATGTCTCCTGCGGTACCGCACGATCGATCGCTTCGGCCCGCATCGGCTGACCCGGAATGCCGAGATAATCGACCTCACCGGTGCTCGCGTTGCGCACCACGCGCATCGCCGGCCGCTGTGCGGAGACGATCTCTCGTTCGCGATGATCGCGCAGAGGTTGCCTTGCGACCGCACGGTTGAGACCTGTCGCCACCACGGTCACGCGTACATCGTCCTTGAGCTCCGGATCGAGCGCCGTGCCGACCACGACCGTCGCATCTTCGCTGGCGAACTCGTGGATGACCTGGCCGATGTCGTCAAACTCGCGCATCGTAAGGTTGGTTCCGGCCGTGACGTTGACCAGGATGCCGCAGGCGCCGGCGAGATTGACGTCGTCGAGCAGCGGATTGTTGATCGCCGCCTCGGCTGCCGCGACCGCACGGTCGTCGCCTCGCGCGGTACCCGTGCCCATCATGGCCATGCCCATTTCGCTCATGACAGTGCGCACGTCTGCAAAGTCGACATTGATCAAGCCCGGACGTGTTATCAGATCCGCGATGCCCTGCACAGCGCCGAGCAGCACGTCGTTGGCCTGCTTGAATGCGCTCAGCAAGGTGACGTCGCGACCGAGTACGGTCAGCAGCTTTTCGTTCGGCACGATGATCAGCGAGTCGCAGTACTGGCCGAGTTCCTCAATGCCTTTCAGCGCAACCTGCATGCGCCGACGGCCCTCGAACGGAAACGGCTTGGTAACGACCGCGACAGTGAGGATGCCCATTTCCTTGGCCAGTTGCGCAACCACCGGCGCTGCACCGGTGCCGGTGCCACCACCCATGCCGCAGGTGATGAACACCATGTCGGCGCCGGTCAGAAGCTCGACGATGCGCTCACGATCCTCGAGGGCGGCCTGACGACCGACCTCGGGATTCGCGCCGGCGCCCAGACCCTTGGTGACATTCGCGCCAAGCTGCAGCGTGAATTTTGCGCCACTGCCCTTGAGCGCCTGCGCGTCGGTATTGGCGCAGAGGAAGTCCACGCCTTCGACATTGGCCTGCACCATGTGACTGACGGCATTGCCGCCGCCGCCGCCCACACCGACCACCTTGATGATCGCATTCGGTGCCATTCTTTCAACGAGTTCGAACATTTTCCCATCCTCCGCAAAGTGATGCCGCTTGTTTCTGTTCGTTCGCGGGT
>JBDSNK010000244.1:0-4524 GCA_039915385.1 Dokdonella sp. | reverse complement strand
TGGTCGAAGGCATCACCGAGTTCCTGCCCGTCTCCAGCACCGGCCATCTGCTCATCGCCGAGCACTGGCTTGGTCATCGCTCGGACGTGTTCAACGTGGTGATCCAGGCCGGCGCGATCCTCGCCGTGGTGCTCATCTATCGGCAGCGGCTATGGCAACTCGCGACCGGCCTTGGTCAGCCCGCGAGCCGCGATTACACGCTGAAGCTCGCGACCGCGTTCCTGATTACGGCGGCGCTCGGCTTTGCAGCGACGAAACTCGGCTTCAAGTTGCCGGAATCGATCACACCCGTCGCCTGGGCACTGATCATCGGCGGTCTCTGGATGCTCGGCGCAGAATGGATGGCCGCGAAACAGCCGGATCGAACGTCGATCACCTGGCGCGTCGCCATCCTGGTCGGGCTGGCGCAGGTCGTCGCGGCGATCTTCCCGGGCACGTCGCGCTCGGCGGCGACAATTTTCATCGCCATGCTCGCAGGTGCCAGCAATCGCGCTGCCGCAACCGAGTTCGCCTTCCTGGTCGGCATTCCGACGATGTTTGCCGCCAGCGCTTACGAACTCCTGAAAGCCTACAAGAGCGGTGGCGCGCAGGAAGACTGGAGCGCGCTGGCAATCGCGTTTGCGGTGTCACTGGTCACTGCGTTCGTCGCGGTGAAGTGGTTGCTCGGCTACATCCGCACGCACCGCTTCACGCCGTTTGCGATTTATCGCATCGTGCTCGGCGTGGCGTTGCTCGCATTGATTCCCGACGGTGTCTGAGAGGTTGAGCGTCAGACGCCCGCCTCGCGATTGAAATCACCAATCGCGCCGATCAGTTCGGTGATCGCGGTACGTTCGACGTCAGTCAGATACGGATTCCACGCATCCAGCAGCATGACGACGCGCGTGTCGGCGCTTCGATTCCACGCCTCATGCTCGAAGGTGTCGTCGAAGCTGAAGCAGACGCCTTCTTCCCAACCGCGCATTTCGCCGCCAACGACGAGCGCGCAGTCAGTAGGCACCACCAGCGGCAGGTGGGTGACGACGCGTGTATTGGTCACGCCGTGGTGCGGCAGGATGTGCGAGCCGGGCGTCAGCACGGAGTAGCACACTTCCGGCGCATGCTCGCGGATACGCGATAGCGGCACCGCTTCCAATGCGGCCGACGTGCGCGGACAGCGAAGCGTGTTCACTTCGTGGCGTTCGCCGTGGCGGTAAAAGAAGAAGGCATTCCACGCCGGCGTACCGCGCTCGCCGCGGAGATGATCCTGCAGGGCCTTGTCATCGTCGAAGTGGCCGAGGAAGGGTACAAACGCACTGTCTTCGGCGAGCACGCCGAGCATTTCCTCTCGAATCGCCGCTGTCTGCGCCTCGAGCTCTGCGTACCAGGGAAACAACGAGCGATCGAAGTACGGCTGCGTCGGCAGGTCGGGGAAGTACAAGAATTTCGGGCGCTGACGCGGATCGGGATAGTCCGCCGGCAATTCGCCGAGGTAGATTGCCAGGCTCTTTTCCACGCGCGTGAGCGCTGCCGCGCCATGACGATCGCGCAGCGGCTGCAGCAAGCGCAGGAACAAGTCGCGACGGCCGGCTGCGACGACGCGCATCGCGTGCTTGACGAGCGGCCGCAACTCCGGCGCTGTCGTTGCATCGCTGAGCCATTGGCCGACGTCCTGTGCGGCCATCATCGCGCCGAAATAGACCGGCACGGCTTCGGCATGGCGTCCCATCGCCTGCAGGATCTCGCCCAGACGCAGACGTGCTGCGAAGATTTCGGGTGCGAGTTCGGCGCTGCGCTTCATCGCCGCATATGCCTGCTCGAGGTTGCCACGCTCGCGCTGCAGGGTGCCGAGGTTTGTCAGCGTAACCGCGTCGTCCGGATGCGCCATTCGCGCACGTTCAAGCAGCGCCAAAGCCTCGTCGAACTGCTGCTTGCCGTGGGCGCGGATGGCAAGAAAATTGAGCGCGTCACGCTCGTCCGGCACATCGCGCAGCAAGTCGGTGAACGCGCGTTCTGCGTCGAGCGTGCGTCCCTGCTCGACCAGCGTGTGCGCCGCCGCGCGGCGCGCGGCGGTATCGGATTGTGGTTCTGTGGAAGAGGTCATCGGCGCAGGATCGAAAGGGGCAGACCGGACATGCTAGCAAATCGCACCCGATGCCCCTTTGCGAAATCGTGTTGTTTGCGCGGAATCGACGACCACTATTCGCCTTTGCGTCAGCCGTCAAGGCGCTGCCTGCGTTGCGAGACCGTTACGCCGTCAGCTGCGCGAACACCCCGGCCAGTGCGTCGCGATAGCCCTGCCAATGCCCGGCCGGAAAGCGCACGGGCAAACCGCCGAGGCTTTGCATCATCGCTGCGAATTGCGCGCCGGGCTGCAAGGCCTCGATGCCGAGGAAACGGGCGAGTTCACCGCCATTGCGCTCAGCATCGTCGAGCAGCGGATCGGCCGCAGCGACAAAGCGGCGCGGTTCTTCAAGCTCACCACCGAACGCGAGATGTCGGCGGGCGCGCGCCAGCCATTCCGCTGCGGCGGCAGGCTCACCACAAGGGAAGCCCGGCGCCCAGCCGAACGCGAGCCAGTTCAACAACGCATCACGCGGATCGCGCTCGACGATGATCAAGCGCGTGCCTGGCATTGCACGGCGGACGAGTGCGAGCAGATGCGCATCCCAACGCGGCAGCCAATCGACGATCGTGCGATCGAAGGGGAAGTTCGCTTCGCGCAACGGCGCCATATAGCGATCGCGCAGTGCCTGCCGATCGCCCTCGCCAAGTTCGCCGCAATAGTGCTGGAAGCGCGGCTGGTTGAAATCGTCGTCACGCATCACCGCGCCGATGCGATCGCGCAACACGATCAATTGCGGCTGGTCAGCGAGCAGCGCCGCAACGCGCTCGACGCCGCTGCCGGGTGTGCCGAGCAGAAGGATCGGCGCCTGCGGCCACGTCTCGCCGACCGCTTCCGCCAGCGCGGTCTGGCACTCCGGCCGCGGTTCGTCCAGCGTCGGCATCGCCGCGGGCACGCCGCGCTGCGCCTCACTGAAACAACGGACCGCATCCGCGGCTTCACCTGCGGCATCGTGGACACGGCCAAGATAGTTCCAGCGCAGGCGCGTCTGGCCTTCACTCAGCGACGGATAGCGACCCATGGCATCCAGTGCGCTGCGTGCACCGTCGAAATCGCCCGTGCGCAGCAGAGCGCGCACATGGATCAGCAGCATTTCCGCGTCGGCGCGCGCGCCGAGCACGATGCCCGCGTGCGTCTGCGCGACGGAAGTTTCGCCGAGGTATTCGGCGACAAACGCGAGCCGTCCACGCGCAAAATGGTTGCTCGGATTGCGTGTCACCAAGTCGTTCCAGCCGATCGCCGCTTCGGGCAGGCGCCCTACCAGGGTCAGCAAGTCTGCGCGTGCCGATTTCAGTTCGTCATCGCCTGACAGGCGCTCGATCGCTTCGTCGTATGTCGCGATCGCATCGTCGACACGGCCGACCTGCGCCAGCGACCACGCCAGTGCGCGCACCGTCGTCGTGTTTGCCGGCTCGGCGGCCAGCGCGGCGAGATAGCAGGCGACCGCATCGTCGTACCGGCTGTCCGCACGCGCAGCGTCGCCGAGACCGATTTGCGCAATCGCCGCAAACTCGGACACGCCCGCGAGTTCGCGGTACTGGGCTTCCGCTTCAGCGATGCGCCGTGCCTTGATCAACAGCGAACCCAGTGCGTGGCGCGCCTGGTGCAGGTTGGGTCGCAACCGCAACGCGTTCTGGAATGCCTGCTCGGCGAATGCCGGTGTATCGCGTCGCGCGAACGCCTGACCCAACTGCAGCTGGATCATCGCGTCCTGCGGCGCAAGATCAGCGGCACGCCCGATGTGGCGCAACGCGGCGTCGACATCACCGCGTTCCAGCAGCAGCGCGCCGAGGCCCGCCAGCGCGTGCGGTTCCTCGTTCGCACGCAGCGCGATGCGGAAATGCTCCTCGGCCAGCGCGTGCTCGCCGCGCAGCAAGGCAACCTGGCCCGCACCGGCATGCGCGCCGGCGAGATTCGGATCGAGCTTGAGGGCGCGCGCGAAACCGCTCGCGGCGGCGTCCTGGTCGCCTTCGCGAAACGCGAGCGAGGCGAGACTGAGCGCGAGATTGGCGTCGTCCGGCGCCAGCTCCAGCGCGCGCGCGAGCAGGCGCGACCCTTCGGCCGCGTCACCGCGCTGATGCCGCAGCATGCCGAGCAGGTGCATCGCATCGACATCGTCGGGATGTGCGGCAAGCTGCGCGCGATAGCCTTGCTCGGCTTCGTCGAAGAGGCCCTGGCGGTGCAGATCGATGGTTTCTTTGAGCATGCGGATTCGGATTCGATGCGAGGGAGGTGAAGCGCGGATTCCAGCGCTGATGGCAGCGCCGGTCACCACAACAGGTCGGTCGCGGCTGGGCGAGCCCCAAATTATGCCGTATCCGGCCATGCTAGGCTTGCGCCGGCGCAGCTACCCGCGCCCATCCCCTGCCCTCTCCCTCGCATCGCCCCCGCCCAACCGACGTGGCTGAAAACCAAGATCT
>JBDSNK010000333.1:0-15282 GCA_039915385.1 Dokdonella sp. | reverse complement strand
TGGTGGGTGGCACGGTTCCGGCGAAGTACGCCCCGGCCGAATGCCGTTGATCTGATCGAGCGCCGGCTCGTGGTTTGAGCCGCAACGATCCGATTCCAGAAGCCCCGCTTATGCGGGGCTTCTTTTTATGGGCGCTTACACGAATCACCACGTGCGCCGTCGTGGTCAATCGCGCATGGCAAGATACTGATGGCAGTTCGTCTGTCGCGCCATCGCTCCATTCCTGCGCTAGTCCAGCGCATTGCGCGGACCACCGGCGCCGCCTAGGATCGATCGATGAATCCGACCCCTGCGCGCCCTCGCAGCCTTTGGCTGTTGATCCCAGCATTCCTGATGGCGTGTCTTGTCTACTGGCCCGGCCTCTACGGCAGCTGGTTCTTCGACGACTACCCGAATATCGTCGACAACGCCGATGTGCAGCCGCAGCGGCTGGGGTTTTCCGAGATCGTCAACGCCGCGCTGTCCTCGCCGGCGAGTGATTTGAAGCGTCCGCTGGCTTCGTTGAGCTTCGTCGCCAACTACACCCTGGATGGCCTTGATCCTTTCGGATGGAAGCTCGCAAACCTTGCGCTGCACCTGCTCAACGGATTGCTGCTATTCCTGTTGGCGCGCAAACTGTTCGCGGCCAGCTCCACTTACAACCGACCGATCGCGCGCGTCGACCTCACCGCTGTCGCGATCGCGGCGGCGTGGATGCTGCTGCCGATCAACCTGACCGCGGTGCTGCTGGTAGTGCAGCGCATGGAAAGCATGGCCAATTTGTTTGTGCTGCTCGGCCTGCTTGGCTATGTGCATGGGCGACAACGCATGCTGCAGCCGGGCACGCATTGCGGTGTCGGCTTGTGCATAGCCAGTCTGATCCTGCCTACTGCCGTCGGCGTCATGGCGAAGGAGTCGGCGGTGATGTTGCCGCTGTATGCGCTGCTGATCGAATGGATCGTCTTCGGCTTCCGTCGCGCCGCGACGGGCGGTGCGATCGATCGTCGTCTGGTCGCGCTGTTCGCCTGCGTGCTGGCCCTGCCGGCCGTAGCAGGTCTCGCCTGGCTTGTGCCGGGCCTTCTACGAACCGGCACCTGGACCACACGCGATTTCACCCTAGGCACGCGCCTGCTCTCGGAAAGTCGGATCATCGTCGACTACATCGGCTGGACCCTGCTGCCGACGCCGCAATCGCTGAGCTTTTATCACGACGACTTCGCGATCTCGCAAAATCTCTCATCGCCGTGGACGACGCTCGCCAGCATCGCGGCGATTGGCGCCCTGCTGGCGACGGCCGTCCATTGGCGCACGCGCCAACCGCTGGTGGCACTCGGCATTGCTCTGTATTTCGGCGGTCATCTGCTCACCGGTACGATCCTGCCGCTGGAGCTGGTCTACGAACACAGGAACTATTTCCCGAGCTTCGGGCTGCTGCTCGCGACCGTGCCGCTGCTGGTCGCGCCAACGCCTGCGCTTGCGTTCGCACGCCACGCGCTGTTGTGCGTCCTGCTGGTGTGGTGGACCGGGATCACTGCCCTGACAGCAAGGGCGTGGGGCGAGCCGCTGCGTCTGGCCACCGAACTTGCCGTGCGCGCCCCACAGTCGCCGCGCGCCCAATTTGGGCTGGGCTACGAACTACTGCGGCACAGCGGCTACGATCCCGCATCGCCGCTGCTTGCGCAGGGTTATGCGTCGCTCCAACGTGCGTCGCTGATGCCCGCGTCGTCGCTCCTGCCCGAACAAACCATGATACTCACCGCCAGCCTGATGCATCGTCCCGTGGACCAGCGCTGGTGGGATCGCCTTATCGAAAAGCTCGAAGCGCGCGTACCGGATGCGCAAGCTGTCAGCGCGCTTGGCGCGTTGACTCGCTGCGTTCGCAACCATGATTGCGATCTTCCTCGCGAGCGCATGTTGGCCGCATTCGAAGCGGCGCAAATGCACGCTCGGGCAGATGCACGCGTGCTAGCGATTTATAGCGACTATGCCTGGAACGTGCTCGAGGACCGCGAGCTCGGCAAGCGCCTTGCGGAAGCCGAAGTGACGGCGCAACCCGGCAACGTCGACGCGCGCATTTCGCTGGCGCGCATGAACATCGTGCTCGGCCGGCCGGACAAGGCCCGTGAACAAGTGCAGGCGCTCGAACGCCTGAACTGGAGTGGCGGACTGGACAAAGCGATTGCGGAACTGCAAGGACTTATTGAAGCCCGCATGCCCACGAAGCCGCTTCCGTAAAGCGCCAGCCGACGATGCCGACCATACCAGCGGGGTGCAGGATGACGCGCAACGCAATCTTGCGCACACTGCCAGTGCGGATCATTTGCGCTGCAGAGCGGTGGTGACGATGATTCGGGCGCTTGCGGAATCGCTGCGGCGAGCAATGAAGTGACGGACACGTGCAGGCAGAGGATGCTTTCCATTGAGTGATCGAACCGATTTCCCGTTGGTCAGCATCGGCATGCCCGTCTACAACGAGGCGCGCTTCATCGATGCGAGCCTGACTGCGCTGCGGCGGCAGGATTATCCGAACCTGGAGATCCTGATCTGCGACAACGCCTCCACCGATGACACGGTGGCGATCTGCGAGCGGCACGCCTGTGCCGATGTACGCATCCGCATCGAACGCTGGAGTGAAAACCGCGGCGCCATCGCGAACTTCCAACGCTCGCTGGATCTCGCGCAGGGCACCTATTTCATGTGGGCATCCGGACACGATTTGTGGACGGACAATCTCGTCTCTGCCTGTGCAGTCTTGTTGCGGGCAAACGATGGCGCCAGCATCGCGTTTGCCACGTCGAACTGGATAGATGGCGAAGATCGCTCGATTGCGCGTGTGTCAGGCTGGACCGATACGCGCGGCGGGGCGCCGGCAGCACGCCTGCTTACCGTTTTCTGGGGAAATATGCATCCCATACTCGGGCTGATCCGCACCTCGCATCTTCGCGCCTGCCCGCCGATGCCGAATATCACGGGCTGCGATCTGGTCGTGCTCGCCGAGCTCGCGCTGCGCGGCCATTTCGTCCATGCCACGAATGCGCTCTGGTCGAGGCGCGAGTTTCGTGTGGAACCGCGCTACGAAGACAAGTTACGGCGCTATTCGTCAGCCGCCACGGGCATTGGGGGATCGCGCTTTCAACGGATATTTCCGCTGCTGAATCTGCCCATCGCGCTGATGCGCGTGGTCATGCGTTCGAACCTTTCCAGCGTCGACAAGATGCTGCTTCTGCCGGTGCTGCTGGTTTCATTTCCGCTGCGATATCGGATAGGTAGGCGCGCAAAAGTCGAATGAACGCATGAACCGGGAAAGCCTGATCAGCGCTACCAAGCAAGTGGTGAGCGGCTCGCAGTGGTTGTTCGGGCCGCTCGCACTGCTGTTCCTTGCTGTCGCAGGCTGGCGCGCTCGCAGCGTCATCGCCACTGTGTTCAAGCAAGCCGACACCTGGATGCTTCTGGTCGTCATTGGTTTGTGGGCGTCGCTGCATCTGCTCACACCAGCCCTGAGCCGCATAATGCTGATGGAGAGCGGCGCGGACGTCAGCTACCGCGCACTACTCGAAATTCACGTCGGCCGATTGCCGGCCCGCTACCTGCCGGGCGGCATCTGGCATACGGTTTCGCGCGTCATCGATTTGCGTGCCCGCGGCGTCTCGCGTGCGCAGCTGTCCATCATGGTCTTGCTTGAAAACAGCGTGCCTCTGGCCGTCGCGGTTGCGCTAGGCGGGCTGTGTCTTTGTCTCAGCGACAGCGCAGGTTGGCTGACACTCGCGGCTGCTCTCGGCGGATCGGCGCTGCTGGCCTGCCCATGGCTCTTGCTGCGACATCGGTCACTTGCACAAGGCACGTCGTTCCGCATTCGCAGCTATCTGAGACTGATCGCGCTGACCACGCTGTTCTGGTTGGGTGCCGCAACCGCGTTCTATTGCTTCTGGTCCGCGTTTCCGCAGGCACGCGGCGGTGCCTCCGCCCTGCAGATCTACGGCACTTATCTCCTCGCGTGGTCTGCCGGCTTCGTCAGCGTTTTCGCTCCCCAGGGTATTGGCGTATTTGAATCGGTTGCGGCCCTGTTTCTGCGCGGGACACTGGCATTCGCCGGCGCGGCCGTTCTGATCGCCGGTTTTCGCGTCGCCATTCTTGCGGCCGACATGCTGGCCTTCGGTTTTTTGTTCGCCATCCGCCGAGTTCGCAGCGCGCAGCGTCGATCACGTTGACAGGCTCTTGGACCCTCGGCTCTAATCAAAAACGCTGACCGTCGCTACGATCGAGATCGCTCGTGCGTTTGCTCGCACGCCGCGCTGTTGGAGCGGGAGCACAGCACCCACTGACGGAGAATCGCAGGCATGAAAGCAGTGATCCTCGCCGGTGGACTGGGCACGCGGATAAGTGAGGAGTCCTCGCTGCGCCCGAAACCGATGATCGAGATCGGCGGCATGCCGGTGCTCTGGCATATCCTCAAGATCTATTCGCATCATGGCATCAACGATTTCGTGATTTGCCTGGGCTACAAGGGCTATCTGATCAAGGAGTACTTCGCCAATTATTTCCTGCACATGTCGGATGTGACCATCGACCTGCGCAGCAACAGCATGGACGTGCACCACAAACACGCAGAGCCATGGCGTATCACGCTCGTCGACACGGGCACTGAAACCCAGACCGGTGGCAGACTCAAACGTGTCGGCGGCTATCTGGACGAAGGTTCTTTCTGTTTCACCTATGGCGACGGCCTCTCGGATGTCGACGTGGCCGCGACCATTGGGTTTCATCGTGAAAAGCGAACGCTTGCGACGGTTTGCGCGGTGCAGCCGCCCGGGCGCTTCGGCGCGCTCGACATCAACGAAGACCGAATCACGCGCTTCGAGGAAAAACCCTCGGGTGATGGCACCTGGATCAATGGCGGATTTTTCGTCCTCGAACCTGGCGTCCTCGACTACATCGACGGCGACGAAAGCATGTGGGAACGAGGCCCTCTCGAGACGCTCGCACGCGAGCGCCGGTTGTCGGCGTATCGCCACAGCGGTTTTTGGCAACCGATGGACACGCTGCGCGACAAGACCCGGCTGGAAGAGCTCTGGCGCAGCGGCACGGCACCATGGAAGGTATGGTCGTGAGGAACCTTTTCCACGGCGCCTATGCAGGCACGCGCGTGCTGGTAACCGGGCACACCGGCTTCAAGGGCTCGTGGCTGTGTCTGTGGTTGCAGGCGCTGGGGGCTGAAGTCATCGGGCTTGCTCTGCCGCCCACCACAGAACCTGCGCACTGGTCACTGCTGCGTCTCGATAGCGTGCGCGAATGGATGGTTGATCTGCGCGACCCTGCTGCCGTGCGCAGTGCGCTCGATCAAACGCAACCGCAGGTCATTTTTCATCTCGCCGCACAATCGCTGGTGCGCCGCAGCTATGACGAGCCGGTCGAGACGTTCGCGACCAATGTCGCCGGCTTGGTGAACCTGTTCGAGGCAATACGCGCTTGCGCATCCGTGCGTGCGGTCGTCAACGCGACCACCGACAAGGTCTATCTGGATCACGCAACCGGCAACGGCTACAACGAGCACGATGCGTTGGGCGGACACGATCCCTACAGCACGTCGAAAGCCTGCGCCGAACTCGTCAGCGAATGCTATCGCAAGAGCTATTTCAGCGGCGTCAGCCCGCATGCAGCGCGCGTCGCCACCGCGCGCGCCGGCAACGTGATTGGTGGCGGCGACTGGGCCGATGACCGGCTGGTGCCTGACCTGGTGCGCGCGGCGGCAGCAGCAACGCCGCTGCGCATCCGCAATCCTGATGCGGTGCGCCCGTGGCAGCACGTACTCGAACCCTTGTCGGGTTATCTGCAACTGGGTCAGCGCCTGCTTGCCGGCGAAGCGGTCGAAGGTGCGTGGAATTTCGGCCCTGCCGGCGATGCAACCTTGCCCGTAAGCGAGTTGGTCGCGCGACTGCAGGCGCGTTGGCCCGGTACCCGCATCGAATCGGCAACGGGCCAGCATCCCCACGAAGCAGCCGTGCTGGCGCTTGATTGCAGCAAGGCTGCGCGCGAACTCGGCTGGCGTCCGGTCTGGGATGCCGAGGCGACCATCCAGCACACGATCGACTGGTACCGGGCGTTCCATGAGCGCGGCCATCTGCGCAGCACGGATGACCTGCAGGACTACGTCGCGGATGCACGCAGCGCAGGGCTCGATTGGGTGCGCGTCGCATGTGCGCGATGAAGCTGAATCCAACGCGGTTGAGCGGCTTGAATGTGATCGAGACGACACCTGTCGGCGATGCGCGCGGCTGCTTCGTGCGTGTTTTCTGCGAAGACGAACTCGCGGCCTTGCGGCCCGGACTGCATTTTCAGCAAATCAACCTGTCGACCACATTCGCGCGCGGCACTGTGCGCGGCATGCATTTTCAGCGTCCGCCCTATGCCGAAACCAAGCTGATCCGTTGCCTGCGTGGTCGCGTGTTTGATGTCGCGGTCGATGTGCGCGCTGGCTCGCCGACGTTTCTGCAGTGGCAGGGGCTTGAACTCGATGCAGACTCTCATCAACAGATATTTATTCCCGAAGGCTTCGCGCACGGCTTTCAGGCACTCACCGACGATGCGCAACTGCTCTACCTGCACACATCGCGCTGGAGCTCCGCACACGAGGTAACCTTGCGCCATGACGATCCCGCGCTCGACATCGCATGGCCGCTGCCCGCAACACAGGTTGCGGACAAGGACCGCCTGGCGCCGCTGCTCGACGCGGCTTTTGCAGGAATCGCTGCGTGAAGTGCCGCTTCTGCGCCACGACGCTCGATGATCCGTTGCTCGACAACGTGTTTGTGGATCTGGGTGCTGCGCCGCCATCGAACGCATTCCTGTCGCTCGATGCGTTGTCGAAACCCGAACTGTACTTCCCGCTCAAGCTGCACACCTGTCCGCAGTGCCTGCTGGTGCAAGTAGACGAAGTGCAGGCACATGGTGCGTTGTTCGCAGCGGACTACGCTTACTTTTCCTCGTATTCCGCGTCATGGCTTGCCCATGCGGAACGTTATGTCGAACGCGCCGTGGCGCGGCTCGGCCTCGACCAACACAGTCTCGTCGTCGAGATTGCCTCGAACGACGGTTATCTGTTGCAGTACGTTGACGCGCGCGGCATCCCCTGTGTCGGCATCGAGCCCACGGCAGGAACCGCCGAGGTCGCGCGCAGCAGGAACGTCGACACGATCGTCGAGTTCTTCGGCCACGACTTCGCACGTCGCTTCGTCGCCGACCGCCGACGTGCCGACCTGATCATCGCCAACAACGTGCTCGCCCACGTACCGGATCTGAACGACTTCGTCGCTGGAATGACCGAACTCCTGGCAGTGCAAGGCGTGATTTCGGTCGAGTTTCCGCATCTGCAGCAACTGGTCGCACAGCGCCAATTCGACACGATCTATCACGAACATTTTTCGTACTTTTCGCTGCACACGGTGCACTCGGTGTTCGCGGCACACGGGCTTCGTATCTGGGACGTCGAGGCGTTGCCGACTCACGGCGGCTCGTTACGGATCTGGGCATCCCATGCCGGTAGCCAGCATCCCGATGCTGCCTCAGTCGCTACCTTACTTGCCGACGAGGACGCCGCGGGCATGCGTGCGATGGATTACTACCGCGGCTTCCAGGCTCAGGCTGACGCCGTCAAGAATGGCCTGCTCGATTTCCTGCTGCAACAGCGCCGCGCAGGCCGCAAGGTGGCCGGCTACGGCGCCGCGGCCAAGGGCAACACCCTGCTCAACTACGCGGGCGTGCGTCCGGATCTGTTGCCCTACGTTGTCGATGCCTCGCCGCACAAGCAAGGGCGCTACCTGCCGGGCTCGCGCATTCCGGTAGTCGCCGAAGAGCACCTGCGCGCGCAGCGACCGGACATTGTGTTGATCCTGCCGTGGAATCTGCGCACCGAAATCGTCGACCAGCTGGACTACATTCGCGCCTGGGGCGGTCGCTTCGCGACGGCAATTCCAATCCTGGATGTCGATTGAGCATGCGCATCGCAGTCGCTGGCGCCAGCGGCTTCATCGGCAGGCACGTTGTGCGAGCACTACGGGCGCGCGGAGCAGAAGTGATCGCGATCTCGCGCCATCCCGACCCACCACTGGACGGCGCCGTTACCGCCCTCGCATTCGATATAGCGGAAGTGGATGAAGGCTTGCTGGATCGAATCGGCAGGCCCGATACCCTGCTGCACCTGGCTTGGGGAGGGCTTCCAAATTATCGCTCAATGCATCACGTCGAGCACGAATTGCCCATGCATGCCGCGTTCATTGAATCCTGTGTTCGTTCCGGCCTCACGCGTGTTGTCGTTGCGGGCACCTGTCTTGAATACGGCATGCAATCGGGCGAACTCAGCGAAGACGTTCCCGCTGCGCCTGCAACCCCGTATGCCATGGCCAAGAACAAATTGCATAACCACTTGCTGGCATTGCGCGAACAATTCGGATTCGGCTTGAGCTGGCTTCGCCCGTTCTACCTCTACGGTCCGGGGCAGTCGCCGACATCGCTCTACTCGCAACTACGCGCCGCCGTCGCGTCCGGTAAGGAAAGCTTCGACATGTCGGCCGGTAGCCAGGTCCGCGACTTCCTCGCCATCGAGGTCGCTGCAGCGCACATAGCTGCCTTGGTGGTTGATCACGCGGATGCCGGCGTCATCAATATCTGCAGCGGAAGACCCACGACGGTGCTCGAAATCGCACGCAGCTGGCTGGACGATTGGAAATCCGATATCGTGTTGAACCTCGGCGCGTCTCCCTGCCCCGACTACGAGCCGCTCGACTTCTGGGGCAGTGCGCGACGACTGCACTCGCTGCTGGGTCTGACATGAGCACATGTGAATTGCTGCGCCTGGAAGGACTTCCGGCCTACCAGAACAAGATGTTCGCGAGCGAATCCGCTGCCCGTAGCTGCCCGCGTGGCGATCTCGTGCTGGTGCAGCATGAGAGCAGTGGCCTTGTGTTCAACCACGCATTTGATCCCGAAAAAATCCACTACGACGATAGCTACCAGAACGAGCAGGGGCATTCGCCGGCGTTCAGAACGCATGTCGCGCAAGTGCTCGACCTGGTCGGACGCCACTTCAGCGGACTGAGCATTCTGGAAATCGGTTGCGGCAAGGGCGCGTTTCTTGAACTCATGCTCGCCGCCGGTCATGCCGCGCGCGGAATCGATCCGGCTTATGAAGGCGATTCGGAAAACATCATCCGCCGCCACTTCGAGCCTGGTCTGGGCATCCGCGGCGATGCCATCGTGATGCGCCATGTGCTCGAGCACATTCCTTCGCCGAGCGATTTCCTCGCGTCATTACACATGGCCAATGGCGGTCGTGGCCTTATCTACATCGAGGTACCTTGCCTGGACTGGATCCTGCGAAACAAAGCCTGGTTCGATGTGTTCTATGAGCATGTAAATTATTTTCGCCTGGACGATTTCTCGCGCATGTTTGATCGCTTGCTCGAGTCGGGGGCCCTGTTTGGAGGCCAGTACATCTACGTGATTGCCGAACTCGACTCATTGCGCCACCCCGCCACGGCCGCCGCAGCAATTCGGCCGGCAACGGTGCCAATCGATTTTTTCGCCAGCCTCGACCGCTGTGCACAGATTGCACGCAATCCCGCATCCTGCGCAGTCTGGGGCGCTGCTGCGAAAGGCGTCATGTTCGCCCATCACATGCAAGCGCGCGGCGCGGAGCTGCGGCTGGCGATCGACATCAATCCGGCCAAGCAACGGCATTTTCTCGGAGGCAGTGGCTTGCAGGTTCTGCCGGCGGGCGAGGCGCTCGCCCAACTCGGCAGCGAGCCCACCGTTTTTGTGATGAACTCCAACTATCTGTCCGAGATCCAGACGATGGCGGGTCCGGCTCCGAACTATGTAGCAGTGGATCAAACATGAGCGATTTTCAGGAAGAAACCCGTGAACGGCTGCGCGATGTGCGCGCCAATTCGAAGCTGTTGAGTGACGCACGCGCCTTTACCGAGTCCTCCGTCGCTGCAAGATATTCGTATAATTTCCTTTGGCATGGCCGCCCGATCATCCAGTACCCGCAGGACATCATTGCGATGCAGGAACTGGTCTGGGCAACACGTCCTGACCTGATCATCGAGACCGGCATTGCACACGGGGGCTCGCTGGTGCTCAGCGCATCGCTGCTCACGATCCTCGACTATGCGGACGCCGCGACCAGTGGCCAGCTGCTCGATCCGCGCGCACCGGGACGGCGTGTTCTCGGCATTGACATCGACATTCGCGAACACAATCGCGAGGCGATCCTGGCGCATCCGCTCGCTGGTCGCATCGACATGCTGCAAGGCTCTTCGATCGAGCCGGAAATCATTGCGCAGGTCGCCCAGATCGCAAGCGGGTTCGAGCGCGTGATGGTGTGCCTCGACTCCAACCACACCCACGACCACGTTCTCGCAGAACTGCAGGCCTACGCGCCGTTGGTTTCACCTGGCTGCTATTGCGTGGTCTTCGACACCGTGATCGAGGATTTGCCGGCCAGGGCCTATCCTGATCGTCCCTGGGATATCGGCAACAATCCGCGAACCGCCGTAAAAGCCTATCTCGCGACACATCCGCAATTCGTCGTGGATGCGGAGATGGAGGCGAAGTTGCTTATCACGGTGGCGCCGGGCGGTTACCTTCGCCGTTTGAATCCTGCATGACGCTGGCCTCGGCTTGTTACCCGTGTCAGTCATCGGGCCGGTAAGTCAGCGCGGTGATCTGCTCTGAGACCAGACCGATGAGGAACACGATGACCGCAGCGCTGAGCAACAACGCGCTCATGTTGGTGAAGCGGTGCTGGGTCGCAAACGTGTAGGCGTATTCGCCGAGACCGAGCAGGAAGAACAGCACGCTGGTCGGTACGAACAGCTTCAGCGGTGAGTACAGCGTGGCAATCTTGAAGATGATCAACAGAAAGCGCAGGCCGTCGCGCAACGGGCGAATGTGGCTTTTGCCGACGCGTTTCCCGACCGGAATCGGTTCGTAGGCAACCGCGTACGCGCTTCGAAAGAACGCCATCGTGCACGTGGTGGGATACGAAAAACCGTTTGGCAACAAGTGCAGGAATTCACGGAACTTGTCGGCGCGCACGGCGCGAAATCCCGACGTCAGGTCCTTCACTTCAAAACCGGTCATACGGCTGGCAAGCCAGTTGTAGATTGAATTCGCGATGCCGCGGCTGACACCGGCCTGGCCGGACCAGTCGCGCGCTCCAACCACCATGTCCATACCCTGATCGAGGCGCTGCAGCAGCCGATCTATCAGCACGGGCGCGTGCTGTCCATCTGCGTCCATGAAGACCAGAATGTCGCCGCCTGCCGCCCGAGAACCACGTTTGATCGCGGCGCCGTTGCCCATGGAGTAGGGCTGGCTGACGACGCGCACGCCGTTTTCGATGCACAGACTAGCCGTATTGTCGGTCGATCCATCGTCGACAACGATGATCTCTGCCGCCGGTTGCGCCCGCCTGAGCAGGGGCAGCAGGTCGGCCAGCGCCGCTGCTTCGTTCTTTGCCGGCAGGATAATGCTGAGCATGGACTCCCCAACCATCGTTGACCACGTCAGACGACCAGCGCCTGCAACGGGGAGCTGTCCCGGACGTTATTGTTGTACGCCGACGCCCTCTTTCCTGCTCCAGCCCTATATGCTCCTCACCAGACCAATCACTGGTTCGCTCGAATGAGGAGCCCGAGCGGGCTCGTGGCAGAGCGGAACGCTCAGAAACGTACCCAAAGAATGCGCACTGCATCGCCATACTGCCTGTGGGGAGTTCTTTCGGCAATGCATTTGGGGTAGATTCAGCTATAGATACGAGGCCTTACACGGCATTCTTATGGCAACACAGATGAATACTCCGCCGATCACTGGCCTTTCCGGCATTGCCAAAAGGCTGGTGACGGAGGGCGTGCTGAGCGAAAACGACGCGCGCAAGGCCGCCGAAGACGCGACGCGTCAGAAAATCCCGATTGGGGCGTGGCTTACCGAGAATGGGCTGGTGTCCAGTCGGCAGATCGCGATGGCGTCGTCGGCCGAGTTCGGCATGCCGATACTGGATGTCGAGGCGCTCGATTCGGCCCAGCTTCCGATGAAGCTGGTCCGTGAGGACCTGATTACGAAGCACAAGGCGTTGCCGCTGTTCAAGCGTGGCAACCGCCTGTTCGTCGGCGTATCCGATCCGACCAATTTGCGCGCGCTGGACGAGATCAAGTTCCAGTCGAACCACATCATCGAGCCGATCATCGTCGACGAGGGACAGCTGGATCGCGCGATCGAACTGGCGCTGACGTCGAACTCGAACAACATCGCCGATCTGGGTGACACCGAAGGTCTGGAGAACCTCGACCTTGGTGCCATCGACGACGACGGCGAATCCACCGGTGTCGACGCCAGCGGCGCCGATGACGCGCCTGTGGTGAAGTTCATCAACAAGGTGTTGATCGACGCGATCAAACGCGGCGCATCGGATATCCACTTCGAACCCTACGAGACCGCTTATCGCGTGCGTTTTCGCATGGACGGCATGCTGCGCGCGGTCGCCGCACCGCCGTCAAAGCTGAGTCCGCGCATCTCCTCGCGCCTCAAGGTCATGAGCGGTCTCGACATCGCCGAGAAACGTGTACCGCAAGACGGTCGTATCAAGCTGAATCTATCGAAGACGAAGGCGATCGACTTCCGCGTCAGCACCTGCCCTACCTTGTTTGGCGAGAAGATCGTCCTGCGTATCCTCGATGCTTCGGCCGCGAAGATGGGCATCGAAAAGCTCGGCTACGAAGAAGACCAGAAGAAGCTGTTCCTCGACGCGATCGAGAAGCCTTACGGCATGGTGCTCGTCACGGGTCCCACAGGTTCCGGCAAGACGGTTTCCCTGTACACGGCGTTGAATATTCTCAACACCGAAGGCCGCAACATATCCACGGTCGAGGATCCGGTCGAAATCCGCCTGCCTGGCGTAAACCAGGTGCAGCAGAACGTGAAGCGCGGCATGACCTTCGCTGCCGCCCTGCGTTCCTTCCTGCGCCAAGATCCGGACGTGATCATGGTCGGCGAAATCCGCGACCTCGAGACCGCCGAAATCGGCATCAAGGCCGCGCAGACCGGCCATATGGTGTTGTCGACCCTGCATACGAACGACGCGTCGCAGACCATCTCGCGCCTGATGAACATGGGCATTGCGCCCTACAACATCACTTCGTCGGTCACCCTCGTCATCGCCCAACGTCTGGCGCGCCGGTTGCACGATTGCAAGAAACCCTTGCAGCTGCCGCCAGCCGCCTTGCTCGCCGAGGGCTTCACACAAGCCGAGATCGATGCCGGCTTGCAGATTTTTGAAGCAGTCGGTTGTTCCGGCTGCAATGAAGGGTATAAGGGGCGCACGGGTATCTATCAGGTCATGCCTCTCAACGAGGCCATCCAGAAGATCATCCTCGCCGGCGGCAGTGCCATGCAGATTGCCGAACAGGCAAAGAAGGACGGCATTCGCGACCTGCGCGCGTCCGCTCTGATGAAGGCCAAACAAGGCGTTTTGGGCCTTGCCGAAATCAACCGCGTCACCAAGGATTAAGACATGGCTACCGCAACTGCCGTCAAAGCTGCCAACGCTGCTACCGCTGCCAGAGCGAAACTCGGCAAGGAACGCGCGAAACTCAGTGAGATGCAGACTTTCACTTGGGTTGGACTCGACAAGCGTGGGGTCAAGATCAAGGGTGAGTCAGTCAGCAAGAACGCAGGTTTGGTCAAGGCAGGATTGCGCGCGCAAGGCATCAATCCGCAGGTCGTCAAACCAAAAGGCAAGCCACTGTTTGGCGCAGCTGGAAAGAAGATTTCCGGCAGGGACGTTGCTGTCTTCAGCCGTCAGCTCGCCACCATGATGGCCGCTGGCGTGCCGATGGTGCAGGGCTTCGAGATCGTCGCAGGCGGGCAAAGCAATCCGCGCATGAAGACGATGCTCACCGACATCAAGACCGATATCGAAGGCGGATCCGCACTCAACGAGGCGCTGGGCAAGTTTCCGATCCAGTTTGACGAACTGTTCGTCAACTTGGTCAAGGCGGGTGAAGGCGCCGGCGTGCTTGACACCGTGCTCGACACAATCGCGACATACAAGGAAAACATCGAGAACATCAAGGGCAAGATCAAGAAGGCGATGTTCTATCCGGCGGCCGTATTGTCTGTTGCTGTGCTGGTGTCCTGCGTCCTGCTGATTTTCGTAATTCCGCAATTCGAAGCGGTGTTCAAGAATTTCGGAGCCGATCTGCCAGCGTTCACCCAGATGCTGGTCAACATGTCGCGCTTCATGGTGTCGTACTGGTGGATGATCCTCGGCATCTTCATCGGCATAGTGTTCGCCATCATGTTCATGTACAAGCGCTCCGAGCGATTCCAGCATCTGGTCGGACGCACGCTGCTCAAGATTCCTGTTATCGGCTTGATTCTGCGTCAATCCGCGATCGCGCGCTATGCGCGCACACTCGGCGTGACGTTCCGCGCGGGCGTGCCGTTGGTCGAGGCACTGGAGTCTGTCGCGAACGCGACCGGCAGCGTGGTCTACAACGACGCGGTCAAGCGCATCCGCGAGGACGTGTCGGTAGGACATCAGCTGCAGCTCGCGATGCGCCAGACCGGCCTTTTCCCGAACATGGTCGTACAGATGGTTGCGATCGGCGAGGAGGCAGGTGCGCTCGACAAGATGCTGTTCAAGGTCGCCGAGTTCTACGAGACCGAGGTCAACAATGCGGTCGATGCGCTGTCGAGTCTGCTCGAACCACTGATCATGGTGGTCATCGGGGTCGTCGTCGGCGGCATGGTCGTCGGCATGTATCTGCCTATCTTCAAGCTCGGTGCCGTAGTCGGTTGAATGTCACGTTGGTCCTGTGGATGCGGCGGCAGTCGCGATGCTCCTGGCGACGAACCGGGGGAAAGAGCATCGCGGCTGCCGCCGCTCCAACGGAAGCGAGCCGATGACCGAACTCGATTGGCTGCGTGACTCGCCCCTGTTGATTCCACTGACGGCCGTTCTTGGGCTTCTCGTAGGAAGCTTTCTCAACGTTGTAATCCTGCGCCTTCCCCGGCGCCTCGAACACGACTGGAAAACCCAGGCACGTGACCTGCTCGCCAGGGATGTCGTGATCGACGAACCGGAGCCGATGGCAGCGCCACCCGATCTGGTGTTCACTGGTTCGCATTGCCCGCAGTGCAAGCACGCGCTATCTGCGTTCGACAATATTCCCCTGCTGAGCTGGCTCGCGCTGGGTGGACGCTGTCGCTACTGCAAGACGCAGATTTCCTGGCAATACCCGCTGG
>JBDSNK010000199.1:0-7537 GCA_039915385.1 Dokdonella sp. | reverse complement strand
ATGCGTGCCCCGACTCGATCAAATTCTTTGCGGAGCGTCAGCTCCGAGCGGGAGTCCTAAATGAATAAAGGCGAATTTGTCTCAGCGATTGCTGATGCCTCCGGATTGACCAAGGCCGATGCGGAGCGTGCTGTCGAAGGAATGTTCAAGGTCGTCAAGAAGACGCTGAAGGCCGGTGACTCCATCTCCCTGGTCGGTTTCGGAACCTTTGTCGTGCGCAAGCGCGCCGCGCGTACCGGTCGCAATCCGCGCACCGGCGAGGCGATCAAGATCAAAGCCTCGAAAGTACCGGCGTTCAAGGCCGGCAAGGCGCTCAAGGACGCTTTGGTCTAAACTTGTAGACCCTTTGGGACACTAGGCCTCGCGGCTGAACGTCCGCCGAGGACTGGGGTGCTTAGCTCAGCGGTAGAGCGTCTCCCTTACACGGAGAGGGTCGGGGGTTCGAAACCCTCAGCACCCACCAATGGACTACGGACGGCTAATGCGCGCCTTCTGTGCGCGATCTGCCCCCGGCGATAGTATGTTCAGCGAGGGCGCCCGCGAGGCGCCTTCGTTTTTTGCGGATGTGCCTTGATCCGCGTTGTTCGCGCTGCGTCTTCCCGCGTGGGCGCGTAAAATCTTTGCGCAGACAACCTGTGCCATGCGCGCACAGGCCCTACCAGAACAGGTTCTGAAATCATGTTGCAGCTGCTACGCGGAAAAAAATCCAGTCTGTTCGTCAAGATCGCCCTCGTGCTGATCACGATCGGATTCTCATTCTTCGGCATAGAATCCTATTTCATATCAAACACGAGCACGGCAGTCGCCAAGGTCGGCGGCACCGAAATAGGTCAGGATCAGTTCCGCGAGCGCCTCAATCAGCAACGGCAGCGCTTCCAGCAGATGACCAACGGTGCGGCCGACATGTCGATGTTTGACAAGCCGGAAATCAAGAAAGGGATACTCAACCAGCTGGTTGACGAGCAGGTTTTGCTCGCGGCGAACGAACAACTGGGAATTGCGGTCCCGGCGGAGCGTATTCGCAAGGAGATCCTCGCCGTACCGGCATTCCAGAACGACGGCAAATTCGATCCGGAGCAATACAAGGCCGTACTCGCGTCCAACAGCATGACGCCTGCGGGTTTCGAACAGAAAGTGCGGCAGGACCTGGAAAGGAACATCCTGCCAAGTCAGGTCGGTGCGACGGCACTCGTGACCGATGCGGATGTGGATACCTATCTGCGCCTGCACGATCAGCGCCGCGATTTCCATTACGTGAAGCTCGAAAAACCTGCCGCGGACAGCAGCGAAATACCCGCCGCCGATATCGAGGCCTACTACAAGGCGCATGGCGCCGACTTCATGGTCCCTGAGCGCGTCGCCCTCGACTATCTCGAGCTCGATGCGAGCAAGCTCGAAGTGAACCTCACGCCGGAAGACAGCGTGCTCAAGGAACGCTATGAGAAGGAAAAGGCACGCTTCGTTTCAAACGAGCAGCGCCTCGCTTCGCACATCCTGATCAAGGTGGAAGGCAAGGGCGACCCTGAAGACCAGAAACAGGCGCTGGCGAAGGCAGAGAGCATCGCCAAGGAAGCCAAGGCAGGTAAGGATTTCGGCGCGCTCGCGAAGGAGAACTCCACCGATCTGGGTTCCAAGGCCCAGGGCGGTGATCTGGGCTGGCTGGACAAGGGCAGCACCGATGAGGCATTCGAGAGCGCCCTCTTTGCGCTCAAGAAGGGTGAAATTTCCGCGCCGGTGTTGACCAGCGAGGGCTATCACATCATCAGCCTGCGCGACATCCGCCCAGGAAAAACGCGCAGCTTCGACGAGGTCAAGCCGGAACTCGCGAAACAGTATGCCGAGGGTGAACGTGAGCGCGTCTACGCCGAGAAGGCCGGAAAGCTGACCGACCTGACGTACCAGGATCCGTCGTCGTTGGAAACCGCGGCGAAGGAACTGGGCCTCTCTGTGCAGAAGACAGCATTGTTTTCGCGCCAGGGTGGCGAGGGCATCGCCGGAAGTCCGGGCGTTGCCAAGGCTGCGTTCGCGGATAGTGTGCTGGTACAGAACAACAACTCTGATCCGATCGACCTCGGGCCCAGCCACATGGTCATCGTGCGGATTGGCGAGCACAAGGCGACAACGCCGATTCCGCTCGAACAAGTGCGCGACAGCGTGCGCGCGCGGATTGCCGCCGAACGCATTGCCAAGCAAGCCAAGGCAAAAGCCGACGCGCTGTTTGCCGAACTTGTGAAAGGCGGCTCACTCGACGCGCTCGCGAGCGCGCAAAAGCTCAAATTCGAAGAACAAAAGGGTATCGGCCGTGAAGCGGCAACGCTCGACAGCGCGTTGGTGAAAGCGGTGTTCTCGATGCCGCGACCGCTGACGGGCAAGACCGGCCAACAACTCGTCGATCTTGGAGGCGACAGCTATGCGCTGGTCCAGCTCGACAATATCGTCGATGGCGATCCGTCCAAGCTCGATGCGAAGACGCGTGAGGCAGCGCGCGACACACTGGCGCAGAGCGCTGCGAATTCGATCACGACCGAGTTCATCGCTGCCGTGCGCAAGGGCACCAAGATCAAGTTGTCGGAAGACAAGCTGCAGGATCTGTAAAGCAAGATCGGCGCGCCTGAAGGCGCGCCGATTGAAGCAGCAAGAGTGTCGGGCCGGCGCGCAATGCGCCGACCGCATGCAACTCAGATTCCGGTCATGCCGAGCGTGTTGTAGCCCGCATCGACATAGGTCACTTCGCCGGTGATGCCAGACGCGAGATCCGAGCACAGGAATGCACCGACGTTGCCGACTTCGTCGGTCGTCACGCTGCGACGCAAAGGGGCATTCTGCTCAACGTGGTCGAGCATCTTGCGGAAATTCGCGATGCCGGACGAAGCCAGGGTTTTGATCGGTCCCGCCGAGATCGCGTTGACGCGCGTGCCCTCCGGTCCGAGGTTGTAGGCGAGATAGCGCACGTTTGCCTCGAGGCTGGCCTTCGCCAAGCCCATCACGTTGTAATTTGCGAGTGCGCGTTCGGCGCCAAGGTAAGTTAGCGTCAGCACTGAGCCGTTGCGCCCCTTCATCAAGGGACGAGCAGCCTTGGCGAGTGCCGCAAGGCTGTAACTGGAAATATCGTGCGCCATCGCGAAGTTCGCGCGCGTGAGGCCGTCAAGGAATTCACCCTGCAACGCTTCGCGCGGTGCAAAGCCGATCGAATGCACGAGGATGTCGAAACCGTCCCAGTGCTGGCCGAGGCTGTCGAACAGTGCGGCGATATCGTTGTCGCGGGTCACGTCGCAGGGCAGCACGATGTTCGTGCTGAAAGCCGTGGCCGCTTCCTCAACGCGATCCTTGAGTTTTTCGTCGACGTACGTGAATGCGAGTTGCGCGCCTTCGCGATGCATCGCGTTGGCGATGCCCCAGGCGATCGAGCGCTGGCTCAGGATGCCGGTGATCAAGGCGCGCTTGCCGTGCAGGAAACCCATGTGCTCTCCAGAGTCAGTTGAACCGCAAACAGCGAAGTGTAACCGAGCGCCGCAGGCTCAGTCCTCGCCGAGGCGCAGGCGCGCGCCCAGGTGCAGAGTGCCAGCGGCGGTTGGATTGAGTTGCTTGAGCCGCTTGAGCGGGATCGAATAGTGCTGCGCAACCCGCGACAGCGTGTCACCGTCGACGATGACATGCATGCGTGCGTGCGATTGCACATCTTTCGTCGCGGTTTTCGTCCGCTCGGCTTCGTGGCCGGGCAACAGCAATTGCGTACTGGTCGTGACGGTCGCGTTCTCGCTGATCGCATTTGCCGCGGCGAGCACTGCAACCGGAATCCCCAGTTGGGTCGCCCAGCTGCCGATGCCGCTGGTGCGTGCGGCGCGCTGTTCGCGCCAGTCGCTCCATAGTGCAAGCGGTACCGCATCGGCGGCGCTTTGAAATTTCTGCATGTGCGTCGCCGGCAACAACAGCCGGTGGCTTGACGTGGCCGGCATGCGATTGTGTCGATAGCCGGCGTTCCAGCGCCGAATGTCGCCGACATCGACGCCAGCGAACCGTGCAGCGAGCCGCAGGTCCATGCCGGCTTCAAGCGTGACGACGTCGAGCCGGTCGTCGTCACCCGGTTCGGGCAGGGCGATGAGAAAGCGCGCGGGATCGTCGACGATGCAGGCGAGAGCGAGCAGGCGGTCGAGATGCTGGTGCGTGATCCGGTTGAAGGGTAGACGACCGAGTTCGTCCGCGGAGAGGGAGCGCGCATCGCGTTCGCCAAGCAACTTCTTGACGCGGAATTCACCGCTGTTGAACGCCATGTCTGCGAGGCGCCAGTCCGCGAACTGCTTGAAATAGCGCGCCAGCAGGTCGAGTGCCGCCGTGGTCGAGGCGATCGCGTCGAGGCGTTCGTCGTAGTCGACTGCGACTCTCAGGCCTGCTTCTCGTGCGGTATCGGGTACGAGTTGCCACATCCCGGCTGAACGATCGCCGCGCGATGGCAAGGGCTGATAGTTGCTTTCGAGATACGGCAGCAGCGCAAACTCGCCGGGCAGATCGCGCTGCTCCACCTGGTCCGCGACCAGCAACAGAAATGGCAGCGCCTGTTTCCAGCTGGCCACGAATGCACGCGCGTCATCGGTGTAGTAGCGCGCCCAGCGCTGCACCTCGGGTCGATAATCGCAACCCTGCATCGCGAAGCGCGCGCGCAGGTGCGACCATGGTGAGCGGTCGGAAACGGTCGTCGATGGAGCCGCGGCAGCGTCCGGTTTTACCTCGGGCGTGGCTGCCGATGTCGGCGGTGCGGGCGCGACGGGTGGCGATGGAGCGACCGGGCGCGTCGGTGGCGGCGCGCAGGCCGCAAGCAGCAGCACGCTTGCGACGAGCGATGCCCAACTCAGCCGCGCGCGTACCTCGTATGTCATGGTGCGGGCATCCGAAACTCGTCCTTGCGCTGTCGCAGCTCGGCGAAGCGCTCGATGCGGTCGTGTGATTTGGCCGGATCCAGCGCGGCGATCAAGGCGGCGGAGTCAACGCGCAGGAATGGATTGCAGGCGCGTTCCTCGGAAAGCGAAACGGGCAGCGTCGGCATGCCTTGCGCGCGCAACGTGACCACCTGCATCTCGCGCAAGCGCAACGCTTCGTTGTCGGGATCGAGCATGCGCGCGAACGCGCAGTTGACCCGCGTGTACTCGTGCCCGCAGCAGACGAGCGTGTCGTCTGGAAGGCTGGCAAGGCGATCGAGCGATGTGAGCAACTGTGCAGGGCTGCCCTCGAATGGATGCCCGCAGCCGACGCTGAACAAGGTGTCGCCGCAGAACAACAGCCCTTGGCCGTGATAGGCGATATGGCTCGACGTGTGGCCGGGCGTCGCGATCACCGCGAAATCAAGTTTGGGCTCATCGAGATTCACTGTGTCGCCGTCGCCGAGGCGGACGTCCGCGCTCTCGATGCGCTTGTCGTGCGGCGCGTAGACGGACGCTCCGCTCCAAGATGCAAGGCCAGCCGCTCCGGCGATATGGTCCGGATGATGGTGAGTGAGCAGGATGGCAGTCAGGCGCAAACCAGCGCGTTCGCACGCGGCTCGGACCGGCGCTTCTTCACCGGGGTCGATGACGACGGCGCGCCTGCTTGCATCCGCGAGCAACCAGATGTAGTTGTCGGAAAGCGCTGGCAGGGCGGTCAGGCGCAAGTCGTTCATGGTGGCGCCAGAATAGGGGAGAGGAATATATCGAGCGTACCGATCGCGTTCGTTAAGCCGGCATTAGCCGGGACCTTGGAACGACCCTGAACGGGGTACACTGGAACGCTTTCCTTCGACCCTGCCGCGCCTCGTGATCACCGGCCCCGATAACCTGTTTTCGCTGCCCGATCTGGGCGCGCTGCTGCGCGAGGAACTGGCGCGCGTGCCGCTGCACGCGTCACGCCTGCCTGCCGGCCGCGCATTGCTGGTGCAGCCAAGCGCGGCGAGCGAGGCGTTGTTGGCGGACACGCGCCATCTTGCTGGCGTGCGCGTCCACGCGGACCAAGCGATCCTGCGTGGCGATGTCATCTGCGCGGCCAATGCGTTGCCGTGGGAGGACGATGCATTCCAGCTCGTGCTCGCACAGCATGCGGGCGATGTGCTGCCGCAGGGCAGCGCGATGATCGACGAGCTCGCCCGCGTGCTTGCGCCCGGCGGCACCTTGTTGTGGTTCGGCCTGAACCCGTGGAGTCCGTGGCTGGCGTGGATCCACTGGCAGGCCCGTCGCGGCATGCCGGTGCCGCGCGCAGCGCAGGCGGATGCGGCGCGCAAGCGCATGCAAGGCTGCCACCTCGCCGCGTGGGGTCCCGATTACCTCGGCACCTGTTGGCCCCAAAAGTCCGCGCAACCCGGGCGCTTTCAACAGGGCCGTCTGCTTGCGCCGTTGCGCAATGCCTACTTGATCGCCGCTTCCAAGCAACGTTCAGTGCTGACGCCACTGCGACCGCGCATGCTGCGCGAGCGGGCGACGATCCGGCCGCAGCTGGCCACGCCCAGCCGTCGCGCTAGTGCATGAATGGGGCGGGCATGAGTGCAGCGAACGAGGGCGCTGAGCGCGTAGAGGTGTTCACCGATGGCGCGTGCCTGGGCAATCCCGGCCCCGGTGGCTGGGGTGCATTGCTTCGCTTTGGCGCGCGCGAGAAGGAACTAAGTGGCGGCGAGGCGCAGACCACCAACAACCGCATGGAACTGATGGCTGCGATCGCCGCACTCGAAGCCTTGAAGCGCCCCTGCGTCGTCGCGCTGACCACCGATTCGCAGTACGTGAAAAAGGGCGTCGAGGAATGGATGGCACGCTGGCGTGCGAACGGCTGGCGCACCAGCGACAAGAAGCCGGTCAAGAATCAGGATTTGTGGGAACGCATGTCGGCCGCCTTGGCGGGGCATCGCGTCAGCTGGCATTGGGTGAAAGGCCACGCTGGCCACGCGGAGAACGAACGCGTCGATGTGCTCGCGCGTGATGCGGCGCTGACCTTCAAGGATTCCGTGTGAGACAAATCATCCTCGATACCGAAACCACCGGCCTCGAAGTCCAGCGCGGACATCGCGTGATTGAAATCGGCTGCGTCGAACTCGTGCAGCGGCAGCGCACAGGGCGCGAATTCCATACCTATCTCAACCCCGACCGGGCGATCGACGAAGGCGCGCGCGCCGTCACCGGGATAAGCGACGAATTCCTGCTCGACAAGCCACGCTTCGCCGAGATCGCCGCGGAGTTCCTCGACTTCATTGATGGCGCCGAGGTCATCGCGCACAACGCCGCATTCGATGTTGGCTTCCTCAATGGGGAACTTGCACGCACCGGCATCGAGCGGGCCACGCTTGCCGATCGCGTGCAGGTGCTCGACACGCTCGCGCTCGCGCGCGAAAAATTCCCGGGTCAGCGCAACAGCCTCGATGCGCTGTGCAAGCGCCTCGGCATCGACAACAGTCATCGCGGTGCGCATGGCGCCTTGCTCGATGCAAACCTGCTCGCCGATGTCTATCTCGCGTTGACCGCAGGGCAGGGCGCGCTGGGGTTCGATAGCGAGGCGGCGCAGGCGGAAACGCGGGTGCTCAATGCCT
>JBDSNK010000191.1:0-13821 GCA_039915385.1 Dokdonella sp. | reverse complement strand
ATCGGTCCGCAGTCGAGTCCGTCGACGCGGCGCAAGGTCGGGTCGAGTGTCGCGAACAACTGGTCCGCGGCGTAGACGGAAGACCCCGTCATCGCATTGAACAGCGTGGACTTGCCCGCGTTCGTATAGCCGATCAACGCAACCACCGGCAGAGAATTGCGCTGGCGCGCGCGCCGCGCAGTCGCCTGCTGCGTCTCGACTTTCTGCATGCGCTTCTGCAACTGCTTCACGCGATCAGCAAGCAGGCGGCGATCGAGTTCGAGCTGGGTTTCGCCAGGACCGCGCAAACCAATCGAACCGCCGCGCTGGCGTTCCAGATGGGTCCAGCCGCGAATCAGGCGGGTCGACATGTGCTTGAGCTGGGCGAGCTCGACCTGCAGCTTGCCTTCATGCGAGCGCGCACGCTGCGCAAAGATGTCGAGGATCAGGCCGGTGCGGTCGACGACGCGGCACTCGGTGAGTTTTTCGAGGTTGCGCTCCTGCACCGGGCTCAGCGCGTGATTGACGAGGATCAGGTCCGCGTCGAGTGCATGCCGGTGCTGACGCAATTCCTCGGCCTTGCCGGTACCGACGAAATAGCGCGGATTGGGGCGGTCGACACGTGCGGCCAGTGTGCCGACCACGGTCGCGCCTGCGGAGCGCGCGAGTTCCGCGAATTCCTGCTGAGCCAGCTCGTCATGCGTGCCCGGCGCCTGCGGCAGGAGCAGCAGCGCACGTTCGCCTTTCTTTGATCGTTCGAACAGCGGGAATTACCTCGAAGTGAACGTCTTGAATGCGGCCGCGCGGGCCGGATTCAAGATCACCCACATGCTCGCGCCCTAAACGGGATTCAGACGCCGGTCTCGTCCGGTGCGTCGACCGGGCTTGCACCACTCGGCGGGTGCGGGGCGTCGCCACCGTGCAGCACGCCATCCGGGCCTGTCACGCGCACGTTGCGTGAGGGCACGACGGTCGAGATCGCGTGCTTGTAGACCATCTGGCTCACCGTATTGCGCAGCAGCACCACGAACTGGTCGAATGACTCGACCGTACCCTGCAGCTTGATGCCGTTCACCAAGTAGATGGACACCGGTACGCGTTCGCGCCGCAATGCGTTAAGAAACGGATCCTGCAACGACTGCCCCTTGGACATGGTCTTCTTCTCCGGCAACGAAATTCCGAATCGGTAAAAGTCACGGCACAAGCCATAGGCCCCATGCGCCGCACCGATTCAACCATTGTTCAGCTTCGCCTGATCTTAACGATTTGTTCTGGTGAAGAAAATGCCCCGGCTCACACTATTGCGCGTTTGGGGCCGGCACTGGAAGAAATTGGCGGACCAAATCCTGCACATCTTCGCGCAACGTGACGACATCTGGCTCGAACCACCGTGCATCGACCTCGCTCCGCAGCCATGTAATTTGACGTTTTGCGAGCTGGCGCGTGGCGAAGATCGCGTGGTCACGGAAGGTCGCCGCGTCAATCTTCCCTTCGAGGAAAGGCCACGCCTGCCGGTAGCCAACCGCCCGCATCGCTGGCAAATCGGCGTCGAACGCCTCGCTCCCGCGCAGGCGACGTGCTTCACCGAGGAAACCGGCCGCGAGCATGGCGTCGAGGCGCTCGGCAATGCGCGCATGCAACGGCGCGCGATCGGTCGGCACCAAGGCAATCTTCAGCACGCGCCAAGGCAGGCGTTCGCGCGGCCCCCCCTGCAAGGCGGACAGGGGCCGGCCGGTCAATCGGAAAACTTCCAGCGCGCGCTGGACGCGCTGGGTATCACCGGGGCGGATGCGAGCGCCCGCCACCGCGTCCGCAGCCGCGAGGCGTGCGTGCATGGCCGGCCAACCAATCTTCGCCGCCTCCTCCGCTAATTCGGCACGCACGGCGGGATCGGCGTCCGGCAGTGGCGACAGACCCTTTTCAAGTGCGCGGAAATACAGGCCGGTACCACCCACCAGCAGGGGCACGCGGCCGGCACGCGTAATGTCGGCCATCGCAGCCAGCGCGTCGGCGCGGAAATCCGCTGCCGAATACGCTTGTGCAGGTTCACGGATATCAATGAGGCGGTGCGGATAGCGCGCAAGGGCGGCGGCATCCGGTTTGGCTGCGCCGATATCGAGGCCCCGATAGACCAGCGCCGAATCCACGCTGATCAGTTCCAATGGAAAGCGATCGGCCAGCGCGCACGCAAGCGCGGTCTTGCCCGACGCGGTCGGTCCCATCACGAAGATGGCGGGTGGGCGCTGGTCGGTACCCGGCATCATGCTCTCGAAGGCTGCGACGACGATCGCTGGGTCGCGCCGCGCATGATAGGTGAGTCGATGGACAGCTTGTGATTTGCGGCGGCAGCCTGGCGCCGTTGCGCCAGAACCAATCCGCTGCGGCGTTGTTTCAGGGTGCCGTCGTGGCAGGCACGTCAATTCCGCGTAGATTGTGCCGTTTGGGCAGCAGGGAGGTATCGAGCAAGCCTTCGATGCGCGCGAATACTTCCGCGCGCGAGAACGGCTTCTTCATGAAATCGTCGGCGCCGATCTTCTGCGCGTAAAACTGCTCGGTCGCCTGTTCGTTGCCGCTCATCATGATGATGGGGATGTCGCGCGTCGCCATTTCGCGACGCAGCTGGCGCAAGGCGGCAAATCCGCTCATGCCCGGCAGCACGATGTCGAGAAAGATCAGATCCGGGCGCTCGGCGTTCGCGACCTCGACGCCTTTCTCGGCATCGAGAGCCTCGATCACGAGGTAGCCATTCTGTTCGAGCATGCGCCGCAGCACAGCGACGATCGTGACGGAATCATCGACGACCAGCACGCGCATGCCGCCGCGCGCGTTTAGGCGCGGCTTGCCGCGCCGCTGGGCTGCCGCTTCCCTCGACTCCTGCGTCTGAAAACCGAACAGTCGCTTGAAGAAACTTAGGATATCCATAGCCCGCCCCCCGACGTGCCCATAACGTTCATGTAGTTTCAGGGTTGTGGGTCGTGCTTACAAGTCCGACCGTGACAAGAGGCACGCGACAAGTGATCAGCGTCTCATATTGCCGCTGAACCGGGCCGTTCCGGCGGCGACCGCACACGCCGCCGCCAAGCTTCACGCGGGTGTCCGATCGTATACTTGGCGGATTCGCGCCGCCTGGCGCCCGAGCGAGCCGATCCATGACGCAGATGATGAAGGCCCTGGTCAAGCGCGAAGCCGCGCGCGGGATCTGGATGGAACAGGTGCCGGTCCCCGAGATCGGACCGAACGATGTGCTGGTCAAGCTCGAAAAGACCGCCATCTGCGGCACCGACCTGCACATCTACAAGTGGGACGAATGGTCGCAGCGCACGATCAAGCCCGGCCTCGTGATCGGCCACGAATTCGTCGGCCGCATTGTCGAAATCGGCAACGGCGTGCGCGGCTACACGGTCGGCCAGCGCGTGTCGGCGGAAGGCCACGTTGTCTGCGGCGTGTGCCGCAACTGCCGCGCGGGCAAGCAGCACCTTTGTCCGAACACGGTCGGCATCGGCGTCAGCCGCAATGGAGCGTTCGCCGAATACGTCGCTGTGCCCTCCTCCAACCTGTGGCCGATCCCGGACCAGATCCCGTCGGAACTCGCCGCATTCTTCGATCCCTATGGCAATGCGGCGCATTGCGCGCTTGAATTCGACCTTATCGGTGAGGACGTGCTGATTACCGGCGCCGGCCCCATCGGCATCATAGCCGCGGGTATCTGCAAGCACGTGGGTGCGCGCAACGTGGTTGTCACCGACGTCAACGACTATCGCCTGAAACTCGCCGCCGACATGGGCGCGACGCGGGTGGTCAACGTGTCCAAGCAATCGGTAAAGGACGTCGTCAAGGATTTGCACATGGAGGGCTTCGACGTCGGCCTCGAGATGAGCGGCAACCCGCGCGCGTTCAACGACATGCTCGACTGCATGTATCACGGCGGCAAAGTTGCCTTGCTCGGCATTCTGCCGAACGGCGCCGGCATCGACTGGGAGAAGGTCATCTTCAAGGGTCTTACCCTGCACGGCATCTACGGTCGGCGCATGTATGAGACTTGGTATAAAATGACGCAAATGGTGCTGACCGGCTTTCCGCTGCAGAAAGTGCTGACCCACCAGATCCACATCGACGACTTCCAGAAAGGCTTCGACCTGATGGAAGCCGGCAATTGCGGCAAGGTCGTGTGCTCCTGGAACTGACGTCTCACGTTATTCGATGCCCATCAATCGCATCCACGATCTGATCCAATCCGCACTGACCGAGCTGCCGCAAGCGCCATTGCTTGCAGCGTTCAGCGGCGGCCTCGATTCGGCGGTGTTGCTGCACGCGCTCGCGCAATCAGACCTGGCGCGCGCGCGCGGGCTGCGTGCCGTGCATGTCGATCACGGCCTGCATGACGACAGCGCGGAATGGGCCCGCCGCTGCCGTGAATTCGCTGGCGCGCTCGGCGTCGAGCTGGTCGTGTGCAGCGTCGAAGTCGTGCGCGGTCGCGGACTCGGACTCGAAGCGAGTGCGCGTCGCGCACGCTACGGCGAGATCGAAACCCTGCTTGGTCCCGGCGAGATCGTCGCGCTCGCGCATCATCGCGATGATCAGGCGGAAACCGTGCTGCTCAAGCTCTTGCGCGGTGCCGGACCGGAAGGGATCGGTGCAATGCGGCCGGTGCGTCGCCTCGGTCGCGGCTTCGCCTGGCGGCCCCTGCTTAGCCTGCCGCGCGCGGCCTTGCGCGAATATGCCGAGTATCATCATCTGAATTGGATCTCCGACCCCAGCAACGCCGACCCGAGCATCGATCGCAACTACCTGCGCATGCAGGTGATGCCGCGCATCATGTCGCGCTGGCCCGAAGCTGAAACGAGCATTGCGCAAAGCGCCACCTGGGCCCGCGCCGCCGCTGAGTTCATCGAGATCGAAGCAGAACGCGCGCTCGCACGCGTGCTGGGACTCGACCCGTCCACCCTGCACTTTCGCGAGTGGCTGGAGCTTCCGCAGGCACTGCGCGATCCGGTACTGCGGCGTTGGCTGCGCGCACTCGATCTGCCCGAACCGACCCACTACCAGTCGGCCGAGCTCGTGCGTCAACTCGGCGAAGCGGGCGAAGATCGTCAGCCGTGCGTGCGCTGGCCTGGCGCCGAAGTGCGTCGCTATCGCGACTTGCTGCATGCATTACCGCCCTTGCAGGTGCCGCCATTCGACTGGGTCGCCGCGTTCGATGGGGGGCCCCTCGCATTGCCAATGAATCTGGGCACGCTACGCCTGGTCGACACGCAGCAGTTGCCGACCCTGGTCAGCCAGCTGCTTGTGCGCTTCCGCCGCGGCGGCGAGAGCCTGCGCCTGGATACGGGCGGCCATACGCGCGAACTGCGCGACCTTTTCCAGGAAGCGGGCATTCCACCCTGGCAGCGCGGCCGTCTTCCTCTCGTGTTCGAGCCCGATGGCGGACTGCTTGCGGTCGCCGATCTATGGCTCAGCGAGAGCGGCGCACGCCTGTTCGACCCCCACGGTGCACGCCTGGAATGGATTTCCGGCACCCCCATGCACACCGCATCCGAGCCTCGACATTGATCTCGCCGCTGCGCTGAGTTAGCGTGCGCGCCATGTCCAAAGCCAAAACAGCGCCGACACCGCAAGTTGCCGAGTTCGAGCAGTCGCTCGACGAACTCGAACAACTCGTCGTGCGCATGGAAAAAGGCGAGCTCAGCCTCGACGACTCACTGCAGTCGTTCGAGCGCGGCATCGCGCTGTATCGCAATTGTCAGGGCGCGCTCGACCAGGCCAAGCTGCGGGTAAGCCAGCTGGTGGATCCCGCCGCGCCCGCAACGGCGCAGCCGTTCGACCCCGACACGCCCTAACGTGGATCTCAGCCCCGCTCTGCTGGCGCTGTCCGCGCGCGCCGATCAAGCGCTTGCGCGCGTGCTGCCGGCGGAAGATCAGCCGCCCATCGAACTGCACCGCGCCATGCGCTATTCGGTACTTGGCGGCGGCAAACGTCTGCGCCCGCTGCTCGTCTATGCGACCGGCGCCGCATTCGACGCGACACCTGCGAAGCTCGATGCCGTTGCCGCAGCCGTCGAGATCATCCACGCGTATTCGCTGGTCCATGACGACCTGCCGGCGATGGACGACGATTCGTTGCGTCGCGGTCGTCCGACCTGCCATGTCGTGTTCGGCGACGCGATGGCGATTCTCGCCGGCGATGCGCTGCAGGCGCTCGCCTTTGAAGTGCTCGCCAACGATCCGATGCTTGATGTAGACGCTGCCACGCATCTGGACATGCTGCGCACGCTCGCGATCGCCTGCGGTTCGCACGGCATGGCCGGCGGTCAGGCATTCGATCTCGCTGCGGTCGGCAAGAGGCTGGATGCGGCGGAACTGGAGCGCATGCATGTGCACAAGACCGGCGCGCTGATCCGCGCATCGGTGCGGCTCGGCGCACTCGCAGCCGGTTGCACGGATGCATCGACGCTGGCCGCGCTGGAAATCTACGGCCACTCGATCGGTCTTGCCTTCCAGATTCGCGACGACCTGCTCGACATCGAAGGCGAAACTTACCAGCTCGGCAAGACAGCCGGCAAGGATGTCGCGGCGAACAAGCCGACCTATCCGGCCATCCTGGGTGTGGATGCATCGCGTGCCGAACTTGCCGCGCTGACTGCGCGCGCACTCGCCTCGATCGAACCGCTTGGCCCGAACGCGCAAGCGTTGCGCGATCTCGCCCGCTTCGTCGCCGAGCGCGCCAGCTGAGGCCGGCGCGCTCCGCGCATCACTTCACCAGACGCAGCGTGAACGGATAGCGATAGGCCACGCCTTCGTTCGCCTTGACCGCTGCAATGATCGTGAACACGATCCACGCAACACACAGCAGCAAACCTGCAGGAACCGTCAGCAAGGCACCAATGAAGAAGGTGCCGATCGTGATGATCCACAACGCGGCGCATGCGATCAGTGCGGTGATATTGAAATTCAGTGCCTCTTTCGCCTGATCTGCAGCGAACGGCAACGTGTCGCGCTTGATCAGCCACACAATCAGGGGACCGGCGACGCAGCCGATGCCGGTAACGAATGCACTGAATGCAGACAGATGGCCAATCATTGCCCAGGTACGTTCCTCGCTGGTCTGCGTAGTCGGCAGTGACGGTTGCGGTGTTGCGCTTGCGGTGTCGGTGTCGCTCATGCCAAGCCTCCATGGGGGTGACGATTGCAATATTGCGCGATTGTGCGCGCGATTCAATGGCGGGAAGTCATGGTGAGCGGCGGCGCATGGGCTTGCTGTCACGGGGGCTGTGTTTGTTCGGTTGCGCATTCGGGCAATTGCCAGGCATCGGACGCCGCCGTGAGTTTCAAGCAGGATGCAATCCTGGCTTCGTCCAAATCGAGCACAGCATTACCCCGAAAAACCTCTTGTAACGCCCGCAGATGGGCGAAGCACTGATGCAATGCTAAGCCATGCTTTAATGCGTGAGCCCAAGCCAGCATTCGCTCCATGGGGAAAAAAAATCAGCGACCTTCCTTACCTCAACGACGTGCATTCGCAGTTGAACCGCACTTTACCGGACGCCTACCGACGTGTTCGCGGCGAAGGCGAGATACGGCAAGCAGTCGCGGAAGCACGCCAACTGGGTCTGCCGACTGCCGTGTGCGCGGGACGTCACGCCATGGGCGGCCAGCAGTTTATTGCCGGTGGTATGCAGATCGACATGGACGGCATGCGTCGCGTCCTCGATTTCGATGCGCAGCGCGGCCTAATTACCGCCGAAGCCGGTATCCAGTGGCCGGAGCTGATGCGCCATCTCGATGAAAGCGAAAGCAATCATTCCAGCAACTGGGGGATTCGGCAGAAACAGACCGGCGCGGATCGTTTCTCGCTGGGCGGTAGCCTGGCGGCGAACATTCACGGCCGCGGACTTCGCATGAAGCCTTTCATCGACGATATCGAAGCCTTTAACTTGATCGGCGCGGACGGAACGCTGCGCCGCTGCGATCGTCGCAGCAACCATGAGCTTTTTTCGCTTGCGATCGGCGGCTATGGATTGTTCGGCGTCGTCGTTGCGATCACCCTGCGCCTGGTTGCATGGTGCCGGGTAAGGCGCGAAGTGGAGTTGATCGCGATCGATGCGGTGCTTGATCGATTCGAGGAGCGCGCCGATGCAGGTTGCCTCTTTGGCGACTTCCAGTTCGCGATCGATCCGGCGTCTGCGGACTTCCTTCGTCGCGGCGTTCTTTCCTGCTATCGACAGGTGGCAGACGACACGCCGCTGACGACCGATCCGATTCACCTCGAGCGCGCCGATTGGAATCGGCTGCTTCATCTGGCGCATGTCGACAAGACGCGTGCCTTCGAGGAATTTGGCGCGTTCTACCAGCGCAGTAATGGCCAGGTCTATCGTTCCGACCAGCACCAGGCCGGCTACTACCTCGATGGCTACCACGGCGAACTCGACGAACGCCTGGAACATCAGGGTTCGGAAGTCATCAGCGAGCTGTATGTGCCGCGGAGCGCGCTCATTGCCTTCATGGCCGCCGTGGCGGAGCGCTTGCGTGACCTCCACGCCGATGTCATCTACGGCACCGTGCGTCTGGTCGAGCGCGACGACGAGAGTTTCCTTCGCTGGGCCCGGGAAAATTGGGCGTGCGTGATCTTCAACCTGCACACGGCGCACGATGCTGCCGCGCTCGCCCACACAGCAACCTGCAAGCGCGCCCTTGTCGATCTTGCGATCGAATTCGGCGGCAGCTACTACCTCACTTATCACCGTCATGCGAGTCGGGACCAGCTCGATCGGTGTTATCCGCAATTCACCGCTTTCGAGGAAGCAAAGATTCGCCACGACCCGGAGCATCGGTTCATGAATGACTGGTACCGGCACTACGCAGCCGGCGATCGCTGATGCAACGGACGTCCTCGGCAAGCTCCACCGCCTTGCTGATCGCCGCGAGCCTCGCCTTGCAGGATGAGCGCGGCCTTGCCGCAGGCAGGATTCCCACGACCACGATCGCACTCGCCAGGCAGGCCTTGCGTGCAACGGGTTGGCCGTGGCAACAGATCGGCTGGGCCGTCCGATTCGCCGTCGTGCGGGCGGCATTCGACTATCTCGAGCGATCGACGCTGCCCGGCATTCAGTCGCACTATCTGTTGCGCAAGGAACGCCTGGCCGTTTGGGCGGAGCAGGCCTACGCCGACGGCTATCGGCAATTGCTGGTGCTGGGTGCAGGGTTCGACGGGCTTGCTGCGGATCTCGCGCAGCGCCATGCTGATTTCAATGCTTGCGAGTGGGACCACCCGGCGACTCAGGCGCTCAAGCGCGAAGCCTTGCGTGCGACGAACTTCGATACCAGGAATCTCGGTCTGCATGCGGTCGACATTGCACGCGACGATGTGAGTGTCACGTTGGTGAACAGCGCCCTGGAGCCGGGCACACCAACACTGATCGTCGCCGAAGGACTCTTGATGTATCTGCCGCTCGAGCGCTGCAGGCAATTGCTCGATACGTTGACGCAGCGGTTCACTGGACCGCTACGCATCGCTTTTAGCTATATGGAACACAGGGCACATGGCTTGCCCGGATTCGCCAATGCGCGTCCGTCGGTGACGCGCTGGCTGCAACGACGCGGCGAACCATTCCTGTGGGCTTGCCGCTATGAAACGTTGGTGCGCTCACTCGCAGATCGGCACCTGCATCTGCTTGAAGCGGACGATGCCACAACGGCACCTGTTTCCGCCCTGCCAGGCTGGATCGCCTGTCCGGGCGAAACGCTTTGCCTGGTGCAAGCGGACCGCTAGTTGCCCCCGGCAATCGACGTGCGATCGAGCAGGACCGAGACCGCATGGGCACGGTTGTGAAATTTCATGAGGCCGCTCCGCCGATGTCGCGAAGCCGCGCACCGCTCATGAGATTGCGTTCGACCTGCTCAAGGGTGACACCTTTGGTCTCGGGCACGAGCAGGTAGGTGAAGAGCAGGAACGCCACGTTGAGCGCGGCATACAACCAGAACGTTGCCGCATTGCCGATCCCATTGAGCAAGGTCAGGAAGGTGGCGCCAACGATCATGTTCGCCACCCAGTTCGTCACCGTCGAGCAGCCGATGCCGAAGTCGCGGCCCTTCAGTGGCTGGATTTCAGAACAGAGCACCCAGATCAGCGGGCCTGCCGACATCGCAAAGCCGACAATGAAGAGCAGCAACATGCCGACCGTGAACATCTGTTCGACGTGACCGGTGATGCCCAGGTGCATCATGCTGCCGACGGCACCGAGGCCGATTGCCATCACGCTGAATCCGATATAGAGGATGGGCTTGCGCCCCCAGCGATCGACGAGTCCGATCGCGATGAAGGTCGCCAGTACATTGGTCAGGCCCACGGCAGCGGTGAACCACATCTGCGAAGCCGTGTCGTAGCCCATGTCATGGAAAATCCGTGGCGCGTAGTACATGACCACGTTCATGCCGGTGAATTGCTGCACCAGCTGCAACATCACGCCGAGCCCCACCGAACGTCGAAAATTCCGATTCTGGAGAAACAGGCGCCAGCCATGTTGCGGCGTGCGCAACTGCTCTTCGATGTCGGCGACTTCGCGCGCGACAATTTGCGGATTCCCGCGCAACTTGAGCAGCACGACCAGCGCTTCTTCCCTCCGACTGCGCATGAGCAGCCAACGCGGGCTGTCGGGCAGCATGAACAGGCTGAGCAGGAACAGAAAACCGGGAATCGCGATGATGCCGAGCATCCAGCGCCAATTTCCAGAGTAGCTGAAAGCGGTATCGGACAGAAACGCGACAAGGATGCCGATCGTGATCATCAACTGGTACAGCGAAATCATCGCGCCGCGCGTGTCTTCCGGCGCGACTTCGGCAAGATAAAGAGGCGCCGTGAAGGCGGCGATGCCGATCGCGAGGCCGAGCAGAACGCGTGCGACGATGAGACTCTGCGGCGACCACGCAGCGCCACACAACAGCGAGCCGACGACGAACAACATCGCGCCCAGGATCAGCGAGCGCTTGCGCCCCAGCGATACCGACATCCATCCGGCGATTCCGGCGCCAACCGCCGCACCGAACATCATCGAGCTCACGATCCATTCGACGACGTGATCGGAGATGTGGAATTCGGCCTGGATGAATTGCGTCGCGCCGGAGATGACGCCGATGTCGAGCCCGAACATCAAACCGGCCAGCGCTGCCAATGCGCAGGTGATCGCGGCTGCGGCCTTTGGATGGGCCGGCACGGCCGATGCGATGGCGCTCATGGTTTGTCCTCTTGTTGAATGGCGCGTGCTTCGCCGGATGCAATGGACGTTCTCATACGACGCGATTGGCCGCGATCACCTTGGCGTACCAGGTGCCGGAATCCTTGATCGTTCGCTGCTGCCGATTCTTGAAATCCACGTAGACCAGGCCGAAGCGTTGCGAATAGCCTTCGCCCCATTCAAAATTGTCGAGCAGACTCCAGCAATGGTAAGCGCGTACCGGCACGCCGTCGCGAATCGCGCGCGAGAGTTCGTGCAGGTGTTTCTGCAGCCATACGATGCGCTTGCGATCGTGCACATGGCCGTGATCGTCGGGCGCATTGTTGTAGGCCGCGCCGTTCTCGGTGATCTCGATCGGTAGATTGCCCGTGTGTTCAGAAATGTCCTTGAGGATTTCGTAGAAACCCTGCGGGTAGATGTCCCAGCCATTGTCGGTTTTCTCGTCGGGACCTGCGGCCCAGTCGGCCTGCGTGTTGAGGCCAGGAACGCCGTTGCCCTGTGGGGCATCGCGCACAATCCAGGGCGAGTAGTAGTTGAGGCCGATGAAGTCGAGCGGCGCGCGCATGATGGCCTCGTCGCCGTCACGCATGCCGAGCAATTGGGCTTGTTGCGCGGCCGGCAGCACGCCATCGGGGTAACGGCCTTTGAGCGGCGGGTCGAGGAACCACAGATTGAGGAACTTGTACCAGCGCTGCGCTGCCGCCTTGTCGGCCAATGAATCCGTTGCCGGATTCATGGGTGCCACATCGATCACGGCGCCCACCTGTGGCTTCGCACTCGCCGCCTTGAGCACGCGGAACGCCATGCCCTGCGCGAGATTGACGGTATGCGTGGCGCGCAACAATGCCAGTGGCTCGGTGCGGCCCGGCGCATGCGTGCCCTGCCAGTAGCCGACGTGGGTGAAGGTCTTGGGTTCGTTGAATATGCTCCATTGACCGATGCGATCACCGAGTGCATCGGCGACGATCTTTGCGTAGTCGGCGAGGCGTTGCGCCGTGTCGCGATTGGGCCAGCCGCCATCATCTTCGAGCCGTTGCGGCAGGTCCCAGTGATACAGGGTGGGAAACGGGCGGATGCCTGCCTCCAGCAAGGCATCGATGACGCGCTTGTAGTAGTCAAGACCCTTCTGGTTTACCGCGCCGCGCCCGGCCGGCTGCACGCGCGACCACGAAATCGAAAAGCGGTACGTCTTGACGCCGAGGCGGCGCATGAGCGCAATGTCTTCGCGATAGCGATGATAGCTATCGCATGCGATGTCGCCGTTGGCGTTGTTCTTGATCTTGCCCGGCGTATGAGCAAAGCGGTCCCAGATGGACTCGCCGCGCCCATCGATATTCCACGCCCCCTCTATCTGATAGGCCGCCGTCGCCGATCCCCAAAGAAATCCTTTCGGAAAATCGCCGGCGCCAAGGGAAGCGGAAGAAACGGAAGCAGGCGCTACGGTGCCGTCATGCATGTCGGCGAAACTCCATCTGCTTCGCGTCAGAACGGAACTGCCGGCCAAGCCGAGCGTGAGGCGCAGTAAGTCGCGACGCTGCATGAGAAGGTATCTCCATTCCACTGCCGCCCATCGCGAGATGAGCGGCAAATGATACAAGCGGGAAAAGAGGTGGCGGCGCCGCTCGTTGCTGCGGAGCCGCCACCCGGGCGCAACCCGATGGACTGGTCGAACGCGATCAGAAGTCGAAACCGAAATTCACCCCGAACGTACGCGGCGGCAGATACTGCGATGTGTAGATGAATTGGCTGTTGGCGAGTGCCGTGCGGCCTGCATTCGTGCGCACCTTCACATCGGTGAAATTGCCGACATACATGCCAGCCCACCACTTCGCATCCACCGGCGTATAGCGCATCGACAGGTCGCCGCGGAAATACGCCTTCTGTGTATCGCCATCGCCGAGGTTGAACGGGCTCAGCCAGCTCGACGATTCGTAATGCCCGCTGACCCGCGGCACCAACGTGCTGCCGCTGGAAAAAGTGAACACATGTTCGTAGATCAGCGTGAATGATGTATCGGGGGCATGGGCAAGATCATTGCCACTGACGTCCAGACAATTGCCTATACCCGATGCCGCTGGACACGCCGGCAGGCCGCCGTAGTCGTTGCTGCCTGCATAGAGCAACGTGCCGAGCTCCTTCTTCGGAAGCAGCGACAGCACGAGATTCACGCGGTCCGCATCGCTGAGCACGGCAGCGAGTTCGGATTCGAAACCCACCACCTTGGTGCTGCCCTTCACATTGGAAAAGCCCAGACCTCTGCTGCCGTCGACGAAGGTAATTGGCGCGGACAGCTGGAAATTCTTGAAGTCCTCGTAATAGATCGCATTGTTCCAGGTCAGGCGACGGTCGAGGAAGCTCAGCTTCACGCCGAGTTCGTAGTTGGTCAGCGTCTCGCCCTTGTACGGGGCACCGCCATCCTGCAGACCACCGGACTTGTACCCGGTCGAAACACTGCCGTAGATAAAGGCGTTGTCGCCGAGATCGGCGTCGAGGCGCAGCAGCCAGGTCGGCTTGCTCGCGTCGTACTTGCCATCGTTGATGCCACTGACGCCGAGGCCGAAACCGCTGCCGGGACCGGGAACTGTACCGGGCGCAATCGGCACCTGCGGCGCAT
>JBDSNK010000077.1:0-3525 GCA_039915385.1 Dokdonella sp. | reverse complement strand
AGCACATCCGATTCGTAGGCGCCGATGTCCACGTGCTGGCCGATGCGGCGCGTGCCGCCACCGGCATCCGTCGCGCCGATACCGCCAAGTGGAGAATCGATCCCGCCGTTGACCAGCAGCGATGCAGGTGCCGGCCGCAAGCTCAAGAAACCCTCGAATTGCGGCGCAACGCTGAAGTCGCCGGTTTCGCTCAGCGGTGCGAGGCCGCCCTTGACGCCGATGTCGTTATGCCAATAGTCGACTGCGCCGCTCTGATCGTAGACATCGGCGCCGTCGTTGTTCCAGAGGATGTTGTTGCTGAGGTTGTAGTGTCCGCTGCCGGTGACATAGAGCGCGCCAAGGCCGCCACCGATCAGCGTGTTGGCGATGAAGGTGTTGTTGTTCACATCGGCGAGCCAATCGTTGACGAGGTAGACCGCGCCGGCGGCGGTGCCTGAATTGGCCAGGAACACGTTGCTCGTCAGCACGATGACTTGCGAAGCCATGTACACGGCGCCAACGGAATTCCCGGGCGAGGACCCGTTGTTGACGAATACGTTCGACTCGACGTCGAGAAAGGGTCCGGACAGACTCAGCGCCCCGCCCGCGGACTGCGTGGGCTTGCCATTCTGGAAGGTCAAGTTGCTGATGTTCACGCGGCCATGCGCGCTGATGTACAACGGACGCACGCTGCTCTGGCCATCGAGTACGCTGCTGGCCGCGGTCGAACGGACAAAACAATCCGATCCCGCGGCATAGCCTCCACTGATGGTGAGGTTGTACGTCTCGCTCGCGGGTGCCACGTATTGCAGCTCGCCGCCGAGCAGGTAGTTGCCTGTCTCGAGATAGATGCGATCGTCCTCGCCATTGCCCTGCGCAGCTGCCAGCACGAGCGCCAGTTGCGCCGAATTGGAGATGCATGCCCTGGCGGCTTCCGCAGCCGGTGCGCTCGCGCACAGCAGGATCGCAGCTGCACATCGTAGGGAAGTCGTGGCGTAGGTCATTTCGTTCTCGATGCAATTGAACGCTCAATAGGATTTGATCTGACCGGACTCGCACGAACGGTCACGGCGGGCCCTGGTCGCCGATCGCATCGTCGATGCCGTGTCGGAGCATCACGTCGCATACGTAGGACGGGGGTGCGCACCGCTCCGACGTATTCCCGCTGGCATAGGCGGCGGTGAGGGTGATAGCGTGGCCGTTCAGGCTCACCGAGCTGGGGAACAGCACGCTGAAGCTGCCGTTGCCGTTCTGCCCGGCGTGCGCATTGCTGATGGGCACACGGCGGAAACTCTTGTGAAACAAATCGCCTTCGCCGCGCGGGAAGCCGCTGTCCGCCTGTGCCGAGGAGAAATTGTCCAGGGTGTTGCCGACGGGGTGGGTGCCCTGCTTGATGCTGACCACCGTGGTGAACAGCGCGTTGCCCGAATACGACGGCTGGGCGGTCGCCGATTGCAACTCAGCCACGTCGCCCACGCAGTATTCAGCGGCAGCGGCGGAGCCGATCAGCGACGTGAAAGCAGACGCCAGTAGCCAGCCGAACGTGGCCACACGTTTCTTCATCCATCCCATCGAAATCGCTCCCGTGCGTATGCGTTCGGGTGCGGCGTTCGATCATCCGGAAGGTCCGGTCGGCGCCCGCGAGCCCAGTCCGGTTGGTGGAATCCATCCGGACTGCTCAGTCAGACGCATTTGCATGGCGAAAAGAATCACCCGTGCGGGGCGCCTGGCGCGCTGGCGTCAGTGTGCGGGGCTCGCCGTCGGCGTAGCAGCCAGCGCTGCAGACATCTCGCGCGTGCGCGGATGTTCGAGGCCATAGACGCGTCGATAGACGTCGAGTGCCTCCGCGCGCAATTGATGCGCCTGCGCGGCGTCGCCGCGCAGCTCTTCGATGTCGGCGAGGAGGCGGTCAATCTCCGCCAGACTGACACTGCGGCTATTGGGGCCCGCCATGAGGTCCGATCGCCCTTTGGTTGCTGCGGCCTCCCCTTCATCCGGTTTGCCGCCACGCGCAAGTGCAGCGCCGTAGGCTGCCTGCGCGAGCGCGAGCCGACCATCGGCACCTGCGGGGCCTGCAAGCTCGCCCAAGCTATCGTGCAACGTGGCCAGGGCGTCGGCCTGCTGCACGGCGAGTTGCGCGCGCCCCAACATGAGCGTGACTTGGCCACGCATCGGGTGCTTGGCCTTGCTCATGATCGCGCGCGCTTCGGTCAGTGCCTCGACCGCACCCTTCGAGTCGCCACTTTCGTAGCGCGCTGTCCCCAACGACGTCAGCACGATGCCGAGGATCGGCGCATCCGCAGGCAAGGTTGCGCGTACGCGTTTGACCGAGTCACTCAAGGTTTCGATGCCGCTTTCCGCGTGACCGGCGAATACTTGCGCGAGGCCGAGCGTGTTCTGCACGTAGATGCGCCGGGCATGCTCGGGTCCGAGCGTGCGCACGAGCAGATCGTCGGCGCGCTTCGCCAGCAACTCCGCCTCGCCATAGCGTTCCAACGCGCCATCGTCGGTGGCGAGGTTCATCAGGTCCGTCGCGATATCCGGCCCATCCGTTCCCTGCACCGCTTCGCGTTCCTGCAACACGATCCTGTGCAGTTCCAGCGCATGGGCGTGATCGCCTTCCTGATTATCGAGCCGCGCGAGCGCTACCAGAAGCTCGATACGATCGTTGCGAAATTCGGGCCCTGCATTGCGCAGCAAGGCATCCGCTTCAACGAATGCCTTGCGCGCGCCGGCGATATCGCCGGTCTCACGCCGCACATAGCCCAGCTCCACCAGCGCAGACCCGACCTTCGGCGATGAATCACCGTACAAATGGCGCAGTGTATCGACGTTGTTCTTGAGAATCGATTCGGACTTCGCGTTCTCGCCAACTTGCCGCAGCGCATGCGCGATGACATTGCGCAGATCCGCCTGGATATCCGGCGCATCGGCGAAATCGCGCTCGACGCGATCGAGCGCGGCCTTCAGCAAGTCACCCGTCTGCCCCTGGTTTCCGCGACTGGCGGAAAAAGGATTGGCATCCTTGATGAGGTTGACGAGGAAGTCGCGGCTGCGCCCCGAGCGCATGGCTTCGTGGCGTGCAATATGCGCCTGCCATGCAATGCCAACGGTGCCGGCGACGATGGCACACGCTGCGATTATCGACAGCGCAACGCCGGCGCGATGACGTCGCACGAACTTGCGCGTGCGGTACGCAAACGTGTCGGATCGCGCAAGGATCGGCCGATGATCAAGATAGCGCTGCACATCCTCGGCAAATGCGGGCACCGATGCGTAACGCTCTGTCGGCTTTTTCTTCAGCGACCTGGCCACGATCGTTTCGAGGTCACCGCGCAATGCGCGCCGCAATTCGTCTGGCGTCGTCGCGCGGCTGCGCGCGCGCGTGATCGCATCCTCGCTGCGATCGCCGGTCGCCAGCGAAAGGCGACGCGGTTCGTTTTCGACGATGACACGCGCCCACTGCGCGGGCGTGGATGCGTTCTCGCCGTAGGGGCGATGGCCGGCGAGCAGCAGGTACAGCAGCACACCGAGCGCATAGACGTC
>JBDSNK010000068.1:0-8615 GCA_039915385.1 Dokdonella sp. | reverse complement strand
CCTTGGCGGTATCGAGCTGCAGACGCACGTCCTTGCCCGCGGCGATCGGGTTGAAATAGCCCAGACGCTCGATATTGCGGCCGTCGCGCGCGTTGCGCTCGTCGGTCACGATGATGTGATAGAACGGGCGCTTCTTGGCGCCACCACGGGAAAGGCGAATCTTGACCATTTTAAGTCTCTGAAATTTCTGGAGTTTTGTCTTCGGGCAGCCGATGTAGCCGGCCTCTCCCGAGGGAGCCGCGCATTCTAGCTGAATCCGCGGAAAAATAAAGCCCCACGCGGGGTTAGCACCGATATTGGCCGTAGGAGCGGCTTCAGCCGCGATGCTTATGTGAGTCGAGTCGCCATGAGCATCGCGGCTGAAGCCACTCCCGCAGAAGACGTTCCCACCGAAAGTCACTCGTGCAGTGAATTCCGGAAGCACGACCCACGTGCTTCGCAAGCAATCCCGCATGGTCTGCGGAAGCGACCGCGACGTGCGCCATTCAGCGCGGCGGCACGAATCCGCCGCCGCCCATGCCCTTCATCGCGCCCGACATCTGGCGCATGAGCCCCTTCATGCCACCGCTGCCGAGCTTGGACATCATTTTTTCCATCTGCTGGTACTGCTTGAGCAGCTTGTTGACGTCAGCGGGCTGCATGCCGGAGCCGCGCGCAATACGTGCGCGACGTGAGCCGTTGAGCAAATCAGGATGACGGCGCTCCTTCTTCGTCATCGAACCGATAATCGCAATCATGCGGTGAACTTCCTTGTCGTTCACCTTTGACTTCACGTTGTCCGGCAGCGCCGACATGCCCGGCAGTTTTTCCATGAGCGAAGCCATGCCGCCCATGTTGACCATCTGGTCGAGCTGGTCCTTCATGTCGTTGAGATCGAAACGCTTGCCCTTGATCACCTTCTCGGCGAGCTTGCGCTGCTTTTCCTGATCAACGCTCTGTTCGACCTGCTCGACCAGCGACAGCACGTCGCCCATGCCGAGGATGCGCTGCGCGACTCGATCAGGATGAAACGGTTCGAGCGCATCGACTTTCTCGCCCGCGCCAATGAACTTGATCGGCCTACCCGTCACGTAGCGTACCGAGAGCGCCGCGCCACCGCGCGCATCGCCATCGGTCTTGGTCAGAACCACGCCGGTCAAGGGCAGCGCGTCGGCAAATGCCTTGGCGGTATTGGCCGCATCCTGGCCGGTCATCGAGTCGACCACGAACAGGGTTTCGATCGGATTCAAGGCCGCATGCAGCGCCTTGATCTCGGACATCATCTCCTGGTCGACGTGCAGGCGACCTGCCGTGTCGACGATGAGGACGTCGGCGAAATTCTTGCGTGCCGCATCGAGCGCTGCCGTCGCGATCGCAACCGGATTCTGGTCACCGCTGGATGGGTGGAAAAGCACGTCGACCTGTTCGGCCAGCGTGCGTAGCTGCTCGATCGCAGCCGGACGATAGATGTCGCAACTGACGACCATCACCTTCTTCTTCTTGCGCTCCTTCAGGAAGCGCGCGAGCTTGGCCACCGTGGTGGTCTTGCCGGCGCCTTGCAGGCCCGCCATCAAGACGATCGCGGGAGGCGCGGCGGCGAGATTGAGATCGGTGTTGACGACGCCCATCACCGCGGTCAACTCATCACGCACGACCTTGATCAAGGCCTGCCCCGGCGTGAGGCTGCGCAGCACTTCCTGGCCGAGCGCCTTGGCCTGCACGCGCTGGATGACCGCCTGCACCACCGGCAATGCGACGTCCGCTTCGAGCAGCGCGATGCGCACTTCACGCAAGGCCTCGCGGATATTCGCCTCAGTCAGACGTCCCTTGCCGCGCAAGCGCTGGACGGTGGCGGTGAGGCGTTGGCTGAGCGACTCGAACATGGAGCGTTCCGTGAAACGGGAGAAAGACCGACCATTATAGCGGAGCATGCGCATCGGCGCGTTCACCCCCGACGGGCGCTATGCGACACTGTGCGCATGATGATTGCGCTCCTCGCCCTGCTCTCGATCGTGCTCTACCTCATCGCCAGCGGCCTGCTCGCGCGCCCTCTGCTCGGGCTCGGCGAGACACAGAGTCGGCTCGCACTCGGCATCGCGGCAGTCGCAGTGCTTGCGCACGCCACAGCGCTGCTCAGCATGCATCGCGGCGCACTCGATCTGCATTTCTTCGCGGCACTGTCGCTGGTTGGCTGCGTGGTCTCGGCGCTAACCTTGGTCGTGAACCTGTCGCGACCTGTAGCGGCGCTCGGCGTGATCGTGTTTCCGCTCGGTGCCTTGCTACTCGGCGTCGACGTTTATGCGGCGCCCGCCACGTTGCCGCAGCCGATGGACTGGCAGATCAAGCTGCACGTAACGATCGCCCTGCTTGCGTTCGGCGTGCTGTCGATCGCAGCGGCGCTCGCCATCCTGCTCGCTATCCAGGAACGCGGGCTGCGCCATCGCCAATTCGGCGCGATCCTGCGCGCGTTGCCGCCGCTGACGCTTACCGAGACTCTTCTCTTTCGCCTGATCGCTGCGGGCTTCGTGCTGCTCAGTCTGACCTTGCTGACCGGCATCCTGTTCGTCGACAACCTGTTCGGCCAGCACCTGGTGCACAAGACGGTGCTGTCGATCATTGCGTGGCTCGTGTTCGGCATTTTGCTCTGGGGTCGCAAGCGCTACGGTTGGCGCGGACGCAGCGCGGTGAATCTCACGCTGACCGGCATGGCGATCCTGCTGCTGGCGTTTTTCGGATCGAAGTTCGTGCTGGAAGTGATCCTTCACCGGACCGCATGAATCGCGCTCCTTCGAAGGTCCCCCTACCCGTGCTGGTGCAGGGACTGGCGCTCGCCATCGTCGTGGGAACGCCGGTTCTTTTCGTCGCGTTCAATCAGATCCGACGTGCTTGCGGAAGCAGCCTTTGGGGATCGCGCGAACATTTCTGTTCGGCGCACGATCTGTGGATCTGGTTGCTGTCCTTTCCGGGTTGGAGCTATTGGGTCTTGCCGATCGCAATCATCACCGTTCTGGCTCTGACTCGCCGGTTCCTGCGCGGGCTGGCTTCCTGATCCCGTTATTCCCACGCAGCTTGCAACGCATCGCTCAGACGGTCGACAGCGATGATCGCCATCTCGCCGATGCGCGGCTTCTTCGGCGCGTTCGCCTTCGGCACGATCGCGCGCTTGAAGCCGTGTGTTGCAGCTTCCTTCAGACGTTCCTCGCCATTCGGCACCGGGCGGATCTCGCCTGACAGCCCGACTTCGCCAAACGCGACGGTCTTGTCCGGCAGCGGCTTGTCGCGAAAGCTCGACAGCACTGCGAGCAGCACCGGAAGATCGGCCGCCGTTTCCTGCACACGAATGCCGCCGACCACGTTGACGAAAACGTCCTGGTCGTAAACCGCGGCGCCACCGTGGCGATGCAGCACCGCAAGCAGCATCGCGAGCCGGTTCTGTTCGAGGCCGAGCGCGACGCGACGTGGATTGCCCAGCGACGACTGATCGACCAGCGCCTGCACTTCCACGAGCAGGGGGCGCGTACCTTCGCGCGTGACCATCACCACGCTGCCCGCGGTTGGCTGCGCATGCGTGGACAAGAAAATCGCCGATGGATTCGGCACTTCGCGCAGACCCTTGTCGCCCATCGCGAACACGCCGAGTTCATTCACTGCGCCGAAGCGATTCTTGAACGCACGCAGGATGCGGAAGCGACTGCCCGCCTCGCCTTCGAAATAAAGCACCGCGTCAACCATGTGTTCGAGCACGCGCGGGCCGGCAATGCCGCCTTCCTTGGTCACATGGCCGACGAGAAACACGCTGGTGCCAGTCTCCTTCGCATAGCGCACCAGACGCGCGGCGGATTCGCGCACCTGCGACACCGAACCCGGCGCGGCGGTCAACGTTTCGGTCCAGATGGTCTGGATCGAATCGATGATCAGCACGTCGGGCTTGCCACTCGCCGCTTCGCCGAGGATGCGTTCAATCGAGGTTTCCGCGAGCGCTTCGAGCCCGTCCAGAACGATCCCCAGGCGCTGTCCCCGCGCTGCGACCTGCGCCAGCGATTCCTCGCCGGTCACATACAAGCCGCGCACGCGCTGACCGATCGCGCCAAGCATCTGCAACAGCAGCGTCGATTTCCCGATGCCCGGATCGCCACCGATCAGCACGACCGAACCTGCGACAAGCCCACCACCGAGCACGCGATCGAGTTCCGCTATGCCGGTTGCGCTACGTTGCTCGGCCTCGGTTGCCACCTGCGCGAGTTGGGTAATCTTCGGCGCGTCCGTCGTGCCGGCGTAGCCGCCGCGTGGATTCACCGCGGTGGATTTCGTTGCCGGCTGCACCACGAATTCGCTCAGCGTGTTCCACACACCGCACTCGGCGCACTGGCCCTGCCACTTGTTGTGCTCGGCGCCGCATTCGGCGCAGACGTAGGCGGTTTTAGCCTTGGCCATCAGAAAACTCCGTTGCTGCCGCGATACCAGCCTGCCTCATGCGCCGGGCAGACGCTGTGCAAGCCGTGTGCGCATATCGCGGAGGAGAACCTCGTTGGGACCGTGGGAGCGGCCTCAGCCGCTCCCACAAGGTATTCAATTTATTCACTGCACTGGCCGGAATGCCCAACGCACACAAGCCCGCCGTGCTTTCTCGCAGAACTCGTGCATTCCGAACAAGACTGAGTCACTCGGTCTACCCGAACTTCCCCCGACGAACAGCGGCCGAATCGATGCCACCCCGCGCTCAGCTTTCGTCCTCGACAAACCGCACGCGCCGCGTCACGCCGCAAGTGAGTTCGTAGCCTATCGTGTCGGCATGCTGCGCGATTTCCTCGACCGGCAGGCCACGTCCCCAGAGCACTACCGGTGCGCCGATCCTGGCATCAGGATGATTGCGCAGATCGATCGTGATCAGGTCCATCGATACACGACCGATCACTGGCGCACGCACGCCGTTGAGCAAGACCGGCGTACCGGGTTCGGCGTGGCGCGGGTAGCCGTCGCCATAGCCGATCGCCGCGACGCCGACGCTCATGTCTCCAGGGGCTTCCCAGGTTGCGGCATAGCCGACAGGCTCGCCTTTGCGCACACGGTTGATCGCGATGAGTTTCGTCGACAGGGTCATCGCCGGACGGAAGCCGAAGTCGGCTCCAATCTTGCCGGCGACGACCGACATGCCGTAGAGCGCGCCGCCTGCGCGCACCCATTGTCCCTGCGCCTCGGGCCAGCCGATGACGCCGGCCGAATTCGACAGCGAGCGCTCGCCGTCGAGACCGGCGATGCTGCGCTCGAAGCACTCGATTTGGTCCGTGGTCATCGCGTCGTCAAACACGTCGGAGTTCGCAAAATGCGTCATCAGCGCAATGTCCCTGTCGACGCAAGGCAGCGCGCGCAGCCGCGCGAAGACTTCGCGCGCGCGTTCGGGCGCAAAGCCGAGGCGATGCATGCCGGTGTCGAGCTTGAGCCAGACACGCAAGGGCCGCGGATCATGGTCGGCGACCAGCGCATCCAGCTGCGCGTCGTGATGCACGACGGTGTCGAGTTTCAGGCGCCTCATTTCGGCGAGATCGCCGGCTTCGTCGTGACCGGACAGCACGACGATGCGCTGCGACACGCCCGCCGCGCGCAGGCGCTGGCCATCGGCGATGCCGGCAACGCCGAAGGCATCGGCGCCTTCGAGCGCGCGTGCGACACGCTCGAGGCCGTGGCCGTATCCGTCGGCCTTGACGACCGCCATCACGCGCGCACCGGGAGCAAGCTCGCGCACGCGGCGCAGGTTTTCACGCAGGGCACCGATATGGATCGTTGCGCAAGTAGCTCGCATTGCCGGTTACCTTACTCGAATGATCCCGAGAACCCGCCACCCGCATAGTTCTCGAACTTGGTGTATTCGCCGAGGAACGCCAGCGTGATCTCGCCGATCGGGCCGTTACGCTGCTTGCCGATGATGATCTGGGCGGTGCCCTTTTTCGGCGATTCCTTGTCGTAGACTTCTTCGCGATAGATGAAGAGAATCACGTCGGCATCCTGCTCGATCGCACCGGACTCGCGCAGATCGCTCATCACCGGACGTTTGTCCGTGCGCTGTTCGAGCGAGCGGTTGAGCTGGGACAAGGCAATCACCGGGATATTCAGTTCCTTCGCGAGCGCCTTCAGGCTGCGCGAAATTTCTGAAATTTCGGTGGCCCGATTCTCCTTGTTGCCGGGCACCTGCATCAGCTGCAGGTAGTCGATCACGATCAAGCCGAGGTCGTGTTCGCGCTTGAGCCGGCGCGCACGCGCGCGCAATTCGCCCGGCGACAGCGCCGGCGTATCGTCGATGAATATCTTCGCCTCGCTGAGATAGGTGATTGCGCTGGTCACGCGCGGCCATTCCTCTTCGGCGAGATCACCGGTGCGCAGGTGTTGCTGGTTGATGCGACCGAGCGAGGAGATCAAGCGGAATGCGAGTTGCGAGGCCGACATTTCCATCGAGAAGATCGCCACGGCCTTCTTTTTCTGGATCGCCGCGTACTCCGCAATATTGACTGCGAGCGCGGTCTTGCCCATCGATGGTCGCGCCGCGAGAATGATCAGATCGGAGGGCTGCAGGCCCGCGGTCATCTCGTCGAGATCAGTGAATCCGGTCGCGAGGCCGGACACCGAGCCTCGGTTCTCGTAGCGCTGGTGCAGGATCTGAAATGCGTCCTTGACTGCCGCTCGCATCGTGACGAAGCCCTTGCGCCCGCGTGCGCCCGCCTCGGCAATGTGAAACACCTTCTGTTCCGCCGTTTCCAGCAATTCCTGGCAGGAACGACCTTCGGGCTGGAACGCATCGCCGGCAATCTCGGTACCGGCGTCAATGAGCTGACGAAGAACAGATTTCTCGCGCACGATGTCCGCGTACGCAGTAATGTTCGCCGCGCTTGGCGTCGAGTTGGCCAGTTCGATCACATAGCTGGCGCCTCCCACAAGTTCGGCCAGGTTCTGCGCCTGGAACCATTCGCCGAGCGTGACCGCGTCGTACGGCATGCTCTTCGACGACAGATCGCCGATCGCGCGGAAAATGATGCGGTGGTCGCGCCGGTAGAAGTCGTCCTCGACCAGACGATCGGCAATGCGGTCCCATGACTCGGGCGCAAGCATAAGGCCGCCGAGCACGGCCTGCTCGGCCTCGATCGAATGCGGCGGCACGCGCAGCGCTTCGATATTGGATACGGCTTTGCGTTCTTTGATGGCGGGCATGGGCAGAGGTCGCGAACGGCGTTTGGCGGACCGTGAATACTAGTTCGACGTCTCAGAATGCGCGACGCAAAACTCACCGAACAAACGGTGGACAACTCACCTCAGGGCGTGGACAAGCCTGTGGACAAGGTGTGTATGGAGTTGCGTCAGCACCACCAACAATTGCTCCTGCATTGCGACCCACAAGGATGCGGGGAGTGTTCGCGGGCGTCGGGAACGCCAGCGGACCGACCCACAAGGATGCGGGGAGTGTTCGCGGGCGTCGGGAGCGCCCGCGGACCCGGCATTCGGGCCATCCATGGCCTTGCCGGAAAATGCTCCTGCATTGCGCCCCACAGGGATGTGGGAAGTGTTCGCGGGCGCCGGGAGCGCCCGCGGACCCGGCATTCGGGCCATCCATGGCCTTGCCGGAAAATGCTCCTGCATTTCCGGCATTCGGGCCATCCATGGCCGTCAAAAAAAAACGGGCGCCTTTGCGGACGCCCGTGTTCAACATTGCCGTTTCGTATTGCGAAGCGTGCGAAGGATCAATCCTCGCCGACGATGATGACCTTCACCGTCGTGTTGGTATCGGCATGCAGGTGCACGAGCACGTCGAACTCGCCGATGTGACGCAGCGGACCTTCGGACATGATGACTTCGCTCTTGTCGAGCGCGAAACCAGCCGCGGTGAACGCTTCCGCCACGTCGCGCGGGCCGACCGAGCCGAACAGTTTGCCTTCCGGGCTCGCGTGCGCCTTGAGCGTGACGGCGGCGGCGCCTTCGAGCTGCGCCTTGCGCCCTTCGGCGCCAGCCAGCTGCTGGTTCGCCTTCGCTTCGTATTCGGCGCGGCGCTTCTCGAATTCCTCAAGGTTCGCAGCGGTCGCTGCGGCGGCCTTGCCCTGCGGAACGAGGAAATTGCGACCGTAACCCGGCTTGACGTTGACCTTGTCGCCCAGGTTGCCGAGGTTCTTCACTTTTTGCAGGAGGATGAGTTCCATGGATGTACTCCGATTCGTTAGCGTCGGGATGCCCGGCGCAGCGGGTGGCTGTCCGAATGGACGGTCGCGCAGCGCCCGCTAATGCCGGACGCCACACGGAAATCTTCAGTGGCTATCGCTGTACGGCAGCAACGAAAGGAAACGCGCGTGCTCGACGGCAGTGCCCAGCATGCGCTGGTAGCGTGCCTTGGTGCCGGTGATGCGGCTCGGCACGATCTTGCCGGTCTCGCTGATGTACTGGCGCAGCATGTTGAGATCCTTGTAATCGATCTCGGTAACGCCCTCGGCGGTGAAGCGGCAGAATTTCTTGCGGCGAAAGAACTTGGACATGGGTATTACTCCGTAGACGTGGGCGGCGCTTATTCAGCGGCAGGTTCAGCGGCAACAGGCGCAGCGGCGACTTCCTCGCGCGGCGCACGCTCGCGGCGCGGACGTGGTTCGTCCTCGTCGCTGCCA
>JBDSNK010000046.1:0-11749 GCA_039915385.1 Dokdonella sp. | reverse complement strand
TCGTGCTCGGTGCTCGGGCGCACGGTGAAGGCGCTCGGCAGCGATATCGCCGAATGGCTGGCGAAGCCGACCGACAACGCGCAACTGGGCGATATGGACTAAGCAGCTGCGAACGTCGCACATAGGGTCGCCTGACCCAGCACGTCGGACCGCAAGTCCACGCAGGTCCTGCACCGCTCCGACCAGAACGGGACGCTTTCGGCTGCAAGCGGACCCGTTATCGCGCAGCGTCGCGGCAAGGCGCTCGAGCAGATCCACGTTCTCGCGCAAGCGCGCGCAGGTGCACATCGTCGGGCGGATCGTGCACGGTCGCATTCATGCCGGAAAATGCAACTCGGTGTCGGCAGGAAACGTCTGACGCCGACTTCGGCATTGCGCGCTTTTAACGTTGCGATGGGAGCGGTGGCTTGACCGCTGACACGCGTCGGAAACGCATCACCGCATCCAGCATCGGTGTCGTCATCAGCGTGGTCGCGATTGCCATCAACATCAGCATGGTGAAGATCTCGGGACCGATCACGCCCGCATCGAGGCCGACCTTCATCACAATCAGTTCCATCAGGCCGCGGGCATTCATCAGCGTGCCGACTACGCATGCATCGCGCCAATGGCTGCCGGCAATGCGAGCACCAATGCCCGCGCCAAGGAATTTACCCACTACTGCGACCAGCATGATCAACGCAAGCATCGCTAAGCCGGTGCCGGAAAACGCAGACGATGTCGTTTTGAGCCCGGCAAGCACGAAAAAAACCGGCATCAACACCAGCACTGCGACGTGCTCGAGGCGCTCGATCAGCGTGTCGAGCACGCGATCGTCACGCGGCAGGCAGGCGCCGAACAGGAAAGCGCCGAATACCGCTTGCAGCCCCAGCCCTTCGGTCGCGGCTGACATCGCGCAGGCGCAGATCAGCAGAAGACCAAGCACCGCGCCGCTGGGGCGACCATCGGCTGCGTGGCGTGCGAGCAAGCGCGCAATCAGCGGACGCAGCACACCGAACGCGACGGCACCCATCACGCACAAGCCGATGCAGGTACCCACGAAACCTTGCCAGCCGCCATGTGCGCCGATGAGTGCGACGACCAGCGCGAGCATGATCCAGGCACCGACATCAGCGATCGCAGCGGCTGCGAGCGAGAGCTGGCCCGACGCCGAGCGCGTGAGGCCGCGGTCCTTGAGGATGCGCGCCATTACTGGAAAGGCGGTGATGGCCATCGACACCGCGATGAACAGCGAGAACGGCATCAGCTCGATGCCGGCCGGCGCGTAGTGCGTGTGCAGGATCGGCGCAACGAAGAATCCGAGCGCCATCGGCAGGAGCACGCTGGGCACGCCGACCCAAGCGGCCGCGACGATGCGATCGCGTGCACCATTGGGTGCGCGCAATTCGGCGCCGACGACAAACATGAAGAGCACGAGCCCGACCTGGCTCAATCCATCCAGGCCCGCCAGGCTCGCCTGCGGGAAAACCCAAGCGTGCCATTTTGGGGCAAGCGCGCCGAACACGATGGGGCCGAGCACGAGTCCCGCGAGCATCTCGCCGATCACCGGCGGCTGACCGAGCCGCTGCAGCATCCACGCGAGCAGCCGCGCGCTCGCAAGGATGATCGTCAGTTGCAGCAGCAGGTGTGGCATGTCAGGCCGCGTCGGGCGGATCGTAGACCAGCGGCGGCCGATCGTGTCCGCGGCGGTAGCTGTCGAGGACACGGCCGTAGTGAATGACCCGCTTCACCGTGTAGAGGGTGATGCGCGTGACGTCGCGCACGGGCCGGAAGTGGCTGCCGCGGAATTCACCTTCGTAGCGCGAATCGATCGGCACCGACACGACACCGAGTCGCTTTTCGCGCGTCGCGGCGATCAGCAGCGCGGCTTCGAACACGAAATCGTCCGCAGCCAGGTCGGCAAGTTCCAGTGCGCCTAGCGGGTAGTAGCGCTGGCCGCTTTGCGTGTCCGCGACGGGAACCGCGCAGCCCCACGAGATGCCCCAGTCGGCGACGGCGTTCGCCCGTCGCCGCGCCGGCGGCTGGTTCTCGCGATGGCGTATTCGCGCGCCGATCACGATGTGCTCCGGATAGCGCGCTGCTGCCGCGAGCAGGCGCGGGATGTCTGCTGCAAGATGCTGGCCGTCGCCATCCATCGCGATGACCGCGTCGAAGCCGAGCTCGCGCGCCTTGCGGAAGCCATCGCGCAAGCCTTGCCCCTTGCCAAGCGATGTCGCATGACGAATCAGGGTGATCGGCAGATCGGCAATGCATTCGATGGTGCGGTCGCTCGATCCATCGTCGATCACGATCACGTTTGGACACAGCGCAAGCACAGATTCGACGACACCGCGGATCGCGCGCTCTTCGTTGAGTGCGGGAATCACGATCGCGACGCGATCGCCCTTGGTGGCGCTCATGCTTTTACCTCTATGGTCAGTGCGCTGGCAGCGCCGTTGCGCAAGGCGACGTGGGTTTGTTGTTTGCGCGCCAGTGCGATGAACAGCGGCAGCGACGCGGCCATCGGTGTGGCGTGCGCCAGCATGGTCCACGGCTCAGGCGTCGTCGTCAGCTGCGTACTTTGTGCGACATGACGCAGGTGCAATTCGGCGACCGACTGGACGCTGCGCTGTGCATTGACGATGAGTGCCACGCCGAAAGAAACGCTGCCCGGTATGAAGTCCATGAGCGGACCGCGCAATGCATTGTCGTACGCGGAAAACAGCACCGGCGTCTGCTCCGTGTGCGACTGGATCGCGGCTTCCAGCAGTCCCGCAGCGAAACTGCCGTGCCAGGCGGAAATCGCGCTCGACGCAGCATGGCAATGCGCCGCCATCGTCCAGTAACCGACCGCCGCGTTATGCACGGAATTGTGGAAGCGCGTCGGTGAAAGTTCGAGCGGCTCGTGCGCAAGCGTCGTGCACAGGTCGTCAGTGATCGCGATATCGCCGTGCGACGAGGCGAACACGCACGGCAACTCCGCCGGGTTGTGCGCAGCCATCGCGCACGCCTGAGCGCCCACGTCGCAGGCGAGCAGGACCGGATCGGGAGCGCGGCGACGCTCGTTCGGAGGCAGGATCGACGCGCTGGGTCGAGCGACGCACGGCTCCGGCAAACGGTCTTCACGCAGCGCGTGCGCCGCTGCGTTCCAGTCTGCGAGGCCAGGCGACCACCAGCCAATACCTTCAACGTGCACGATCAAGGTATCGATGCCGGCGCTGTCACTACTCATGGCGTATCTCCCGCGCCAAAGGCCAGAGTGCAATTGTTGCCGCCGAAGCCGAATGAATTACTCAGCGCGACGCGAATCGAGCGTGTTTCGTTCGCAAATGCGATCTGCGGACCGCACCGTGGATCGGGCGTGGTGCTGTTCAAGGTGCCAGGCACCAGGTCCTGTTCCATCGCCAGCAGGGTCAGCAGCGCTTCAAGAATGCCGGCGGCGCCGAGGGTGTGGCCGCTCCAGCCCTTGGTCGAACTTGCACGCGTGCTCGACGGAAAGGTATCCGCCACCAGCGCTGCTTCGACTTCGTCGTTCCTGACCGTCGCCGTGCCGTGCAGGTTGATGTAGTCGACATCGGCGGGCACGAGCCCCGCGCGCGCAAGCGCGTCGGCGAGCGCGAGTCGCGCGCCCAGACCCTGCGGATGCGGCGTCGCCATGTGATGGGCATCCGAGGCTTCGCCGTAGCCGATCAGGCGCGGCAAGCGCGCTTCGCCGTCGCGTTCGAGCAGGGCGAAACCCGCCGCTTCGCCGATCGATATGCCGCGGCGGGCCGCATCGAACGGCCGGCACGGCTCGGGCGCGACGAGTTCAAGCGCGTTGAAGCCGTACAAAACGCTACCGCACAAGGTGTCGACGCCTGCAAGGATCGCCGCGTCAACCAGGCCGAGACGAATCATGCGTTCGGCCTTGGCAAAGATCTTTGCACTAGAGGAGCACGCGGTGGCGACGGTGAGGCAGGGACCGCGCGTGCCGAGCGCCGCTTCGAGGAACAGGCCGAGCGAATGCGGTGTGTGCAGGAACGGATTGCGGAAGTGCGGTACGAAATGGCCGTCGGTCAGATCGAGGTAGGCTTCTTCGGTCGCGCCAATGCTCGCCGTGGATGTACCGACCACCAGCGCGACGCGCGCGGGGCCGTATCGCTCGATCGCGGCACGTGCGGCGTCAAGAAACCCGTCGGCGCCGAGGCCGAGCCACGCAAGCCGGTTGTTGCGGCAGTCGTAATCGGCAAACGCAGCCGGCAATGCCAGCTCCTCGAGATCGTCGACTCGGCCGATCGAGCATGCCAACGGCGTCAGCGTGAAATCGTTGTCGCGCAGTCCGCCGCGACAGGTGCGCAAGGCTTCGGCGTGGGCAGTGCGACCGCGACCCAGCGCAGACGTTGCGGTGCAGGCGGTGATCGCAATCGGTGGAATCGGATGAGGCACGCGGCAATGGGATGGCAAGATGGCCGAAAATTATGACACAGCGCCCGTCTGGCAATGCCCGAGGGCGCTGCGCCGGCGCCGGGAGGGTGGATTGGCTGAAAGGCAGGGCAGCCTTCGCTGCTAACATTCACGCTGGCACACCTACGCACGGACACGGCACAACATGCAAACGGAGCAGACCGGCGTGGTGACCGCATTTCTGAACGAGCTGCAGAATCGCCTCTGCTCCGGGTTCGAATCAGCCGACGGCGGTGCGCGCTTTGTGGAAGATGCCTGGCAGCGCGCCGAAGGCGGCGGTGGGCGCACGCGTGTGTTGAAGAACGGCATGGTGTTCGAGCAGGGTGGCGTCAATTTTTCGCAGGTCTCAGGCGCGCGTCTGCCGCCAGCAGCGAGCGCGCATCGACCGGAGCTCGCCGATTGTCCGTGGACGGCAATGGGCGTGTCGGTGGTCGTGCATCCGAAAAATCCCTACCTGCCTACTGCGCACATGAATGTGCGTTATTTTGAGGCGCAGGCACGAGACACCGATCGTGCGTGGTGGTTCGGTGGCGGGTTCGACCTGACGCCGTTCTATCCGTTCGACGAAGACGTCGTGCAATGGCACGAGGTAGCGCGTGAAGCCTGCGCGGAATTCGGCGATGACATCTATCCCCGCTGGAAGCAGTGGTGCGACGAGTATTTCTCCGTCAAGCACCGCGGCGAGACCCGCGGCGTTGGCGGCTTGTTCTTCGACGATCTCAATGCTGGCGGCTTCGACCGCTGTTTCGGCCTCACGCGTGCAGTGGGCAACGCGTTTCTGGATGCCTATCTGCCGATCTTGGACAGACGAAAGGATACGCCCTACGGTGAGCGCGAGCGCGAATTCCAGTTGTACCGGCGCGGGCGTTACGTCGAGTTCAATCTCGTGTACGACCGCGGCACGCTGTTTGGCCTGCAGTCGGGCGGGCGCACCGAGTCGATCCTGATGTCGCTGCCGCCACGTGTACGCTTCGAGTACGGCTACGTGCCGGAGCCCGGCAGCGCCGAGGCGCGACTTGCAGACTACCTCAAGCCGCGCGACTGGCTTGAGGGCCGGCAATAGCCTTCAGCGAATGCAGCTGGCGTTTGGCGCGCCGTCGGATTCAGCGTGCAACAATGAAGTGGATTTCATTTCCACTCGTACAGCGTGTAGTAGACCGGCGAGATCGGGCCCGCCTTCGGATCACGGCTGAGCCGTCCGCTGCCGTCGTTGTCGAAGAAGGTCTGACTCGGACCGTTCTGCGGCACGATCTTGATCATCCATACGTGGCCTTGTTGTCGGTACTCCTCCACCGTGTCGTCGCCCTCTTTGCGCGTGGTTACCTCGCTGTCGGCGATGCGCTGTGCATTCGCGGAAGCATCGCGCGAGGCCTTGTCGCGCACCAGACGCGCATCCGGCTTCGGCAGCGGCGCCAGCGGGTCCGCGTCCGTGGGGGCGACGGGCGCAGACGTGGCGTCTTTCACGGGCGCTGCTTCCTTCGACGTCACACCGGGGTCGTCGAGGCCCGGTGGTGGAGCTGCATTGGCGTCGGTCGGCTTTTTCTGCGCCGCACCCACGGAGAAACTGGCTGCGCTGGCGAACAGCGCGGCAATGACGAGCGTGCGAAGGATCGGTTTCACGGCGGCGTCTCCTGAGAATGCGACCAGACTAGCAGAGCGCCATGAAGTTGCGCTTGCGCGCATGATCGGAAAGCGTGATGGTGGTCATTGGAACGGCATCTCATGCCGGGCGATGCCGCAGTCCAGCATCCCGTTGGTGGGTGATTGGGATTTCGCCCACGATCTTGCGTACATGAAGTGTCAGCCTGCAATCGCCTTTGCTTGCGCTCTCACGAAAGATCACGGAGTACGAGGAATGAACATGTCACGTCAGATGGCCACTGCCACATTCAGCGTTGTTGCCGGCCTCTTCGCGCCAATCGCAACGGCGACGGCGCTGGCGCCCGGCATCGATGCCGTTGATCAGGTCAGCTCGGTGCTGCCCTGGTACAACGGCGTCTTCGAGAACATCGGCAGTGACGTCGCCTGCCTGAGTGATCCGCCGATCGTCGAGATCCGCGTGCAGGGCTATACGGGCTTCTCGCTGGTGCCGCCGAACTACACGCCTGCAGTCGGCGAGGTGTTTTACACGCATCTGGTGCTGAGCCATCCGGGCAATCCCTGCGCGGGCAGCGCAGTCGCGATCGAGTTGCTGCTACCGGCTGGTATCGCGCCGGCGAACTCGGCGGCGAATCCGGCATTCTGCTTCGCCGTCTCGGGCGTCAGCAACCAGCTGTTCGATCTCGACAATGATGCGGGTTACGGCTGTCCGCAGTCTTATTCGCAGGGATTGCAGGGTCTGGCGGTGATTCCGCCGCACGGTGGCATCGGCGGCAGCGGCGCGTGGGGCATGGCGCGCGGCTTCTGGCTTGAGCTGCTTATTCCGCTGCAGGCAAGCCAGCCGCAGTCCGGCAACAACTCGATCGCCTGGCGGGTGAATCCGGATATCGGGGTGGTCGGCTACCCGGCCGTGCCGGTGCTGGTCAACAACGATGTGATCTTCCGCTACGCGATGGAAGACAACCAGCTGACCCTCGACATCTGCACTATCACGCCGACGCCAAGCGGCTGCTGAAAGCGGCCGCGCGCCGTTGCAATCAGGGAGGGTGCGCGCCAAGCTGCGGACCCGTTGCCGTGCAGTCCTCCCATGTCGTCCTCCCGCCCGCGCCTCGTTCTGATTGACGGATCTTCGTATCTGTATCGCGCGTTTCATGCGCTGCCACCGCTGACCAATGCCGCTGGTGAACCGACCGGTGCGTTGTTCGGCATCGTCAACATGCTGCGCGCGACACTGAAGGCGCAACCCGACTTCGCCGCTTTCGTGCAGGATGCGCCGGGCCCCACGTTTCGCGATGATCTCTACGCTGCCTACAAGGCCAATCGCGCCGCGATGCCGGATGACCTGCGTGCGCAGGTCGAGCCGATGCTCGCGATCGTCGGTGCGCTGGGCTTTCCTATCTTGCGCGTCGACGGTGTCGAAGCGGACGACGTGATCGGCACGCTGACCCGGGCGGCGATTGCTGCCGGCATCGACGTAACCGTATCGACCGGTGACAAGGATTTCGCGCAGCTGGTCGTGCCCGGTGTCGAGCTGATCAACACGATGACCAATACGACGCTGGATACCGCCGGCGTCATCGAGAAATTCGGCGTGCGTCCGGACCAGATCGTCGACTACCTCGCGCTGATGGGCGACAGTGTCGACAACATTCCCGGCGTCGAGAAATGCGGTCCGAAGACCGCCGCGAAATGGTTGGCCGAGTACGGCAGTCTCGACAATGTGTTGGCGAACGCGGACAGGATTGGCGGCAAGATCGGCGAGAACCTGCGCAAGGCGCTGCCGCAGTTGCCCCTGTCGAGGCAGTTGGCGACGATCAAGACCGATGTCGCGCTTGATCGTGGACCGACGGAACTGAAGCTGGTTAGCCGGGATGTGGAAGCTTTGCGTGGGCTGTACAAGCGCTACGAGTTCAATGCGGCGTTGAAGGACCTGGAGGCGGCGGCAGTTCGTGGAGAAAGCATCGCGGCTGAAGCCACTCCTGCCGGAGCTGCTCCCACATTGGGCGATCATGTCGTGGCTTCTGCCGCGACGCCTTCTGTACCAGCGGAGTTCTCCGGACCCGGCACTTACGAGCTGGTGACGACGCAGGCGCAATTGGACGCATGGCTGGCAAAGTTGCAAACCGCGGATCTGATCGCGTTCGATACCGAAACGACGTCGCTCGATTCAATGCGTGCCGAAATCGTCGGCATTTCGTTTGCGGTCGAGCCTAAATCGGCCGCGTACATCCCGCTAGGCCACGACTACCCGGGCGCGCCAGCGCAACTCGCGCGCGATGCGGTGCTCGCCGCGTTGAAGCCGATCCTTGAAGACGAGCAGCGCGCCAAGCTTGCGCAGCATGCGAAGTACGATATCAATGTGCTGTCGAACTACGGTATCCACGTGCGCGGCGTCGTCCACGACACGATGCTCGAATCGTATGTGTTGAATTCGACCGCACGCCACGACATGGACACGCTGGCGAAGCGCCATCTCGGTGTGGAGACGATCCACTACGAAGACGTTGCTGGCAAAGGCGCCAAGCAGATTTCGTTCTCGCAAGTCGATCTGGATACGGCCTGCAGGTATGCGGCGGAGGACGCCGACATCACCTTGTGCCTGCATCATGTGCTGTGGCCGAAGCTGCAAGCGATGCCGTCGCTGAAGCCGGTCTATGAAGGCATCGAGGTTCCGCTCGTGCCGGTGCTCGCACGCATGGAACAATGCGGCGTCTTGATCGATACGGTCGCGCTCAAGCAGCAGAGCCACGAACTGGGTAGACGCATGCACGAGCTGACCGAGCGCGCATTCGTGATCGCTGGTCGCAATTTCAGTCTCGATTCGCCAAAGCAGTTACAGGCAATCCTGTTCGACGAGTTCAATCTGCCGATCATGGTGAAGACGCCGGGTGGGCAGGCATCGACGAACGAAGAGGCGCTGGAAGCGATCGCCGACAAGCATGAACTGCCGCGCGTGATCCTCGACTACCGTGGTCTTGCGAAATTGCGTTCGACCTACACGGAAAAGCTGGCCCACAACGTCAATCCGCGCACGGGGCGCGTACACACCAGCTACGGCCAGGCGATTGCCGCGACAGGGCGGTTGTCCTCGTCGGATCCGAACCTGCAGAATATTCCGATCCGCACCGCGGACGGGCGGCGCATTCGCCAGGCCTTCGTCGCACCGGATGGCTGGAAGGTTGTCGCCGCGGACTATTCGCAGATCGAACTGCGCATCATGGCCCACCTTTCCGGCGACGTTGGCTTGCTTGCGGCGTTTCACGGCGGCCAGGACGTGCATCGAGCGACCGCGGCCGAAGTGTTCGGCGTGCCGCCAGAGGACGTCGACGCGAACCAGCGTCGCGCAGCGAAGGCGATCAACTTCGGCTTGATGTACGGCATGAGTGCGTTCGGTCTCGCGCGCCAGCTTGGCGTGTCCCGCGGCGAAGCGCAGGACTACATGGGACGCTATTTCTCGCGCTATCCCGGCGTGCAGACGTTCATGGAGGAAACGCGCGAGAAGGCACGCCGTGACGGCTACGTCGAAACCCTGTTCGGCCGCCGCTTGCACCTGGACTACATTCAGTCGCGCAATGCGGCGCAACGAGCCGGAGCCGAACGTGCTGCGATCAATGCGCCGATGCAGGGCACGGCGGCCGACATCATCAAGCGCGCGATGCTCGGTGTCGACGCGTGGTTGCTCGACAAGGCCGATTTTGCGCGCATGCTGATGCAGGTGCACGACGAACTCGTGTTCGAGGTCCGCGCAGATTCGGTCGACGCGATCGTCACTGGCGTGCGCGAGCGAATGGCGGCAGCCGCGACGCTTGATGTGCCGCTTGTAGTCGACATCGGCGTGGGCAGCAATTGGGACGAAGCGCACTGAGGCCACCGTACGCGCGCGACTCCCCGGTGCATGCAACCTCGACTTTTCAGTCGAACCCGTTGCGAAAGATCCTGTCGAGCACGGAACCGAACTCGAATGCACCAATGTCGCAACGCGGGCCCGTGACGCGCGCCGCGCCGCGCTGATCGGTCTGGATGTCCTCGCCGTCGCCGTCGACGCATGAGCTGCCGCCCGATGGACTGTCGATGGCTTCGCTGCCCGCGAGCAGGGCATGTGTCCAGGTGGGACCGCCGTGGTCGCCGAGCGTTCCGATGGTGGCAGGCGTCACCAATCCCCAAGGACCGACGATCGTGCACCCGCTCGCGTCGCCAAAGAGATTCCAACCGAATGCCTGAATGGGGCCGGTTCCCGCGCAATCGTCGTAGATCGGTGCATCGAGCACGGTGTTGTCGGCGAACAAGGTGTTCAGTATGTAGAACGCCGAGCCTGTGAATTCTGCGAAGTACACGCCACCGCCATCGCCTCCGTTCTCGTCGCGATCATGATCGGCATCGTTGTTGATGATGGAGGAGCTGAACAGGGAAGCCTGGTAGTTGCTGAAAATCGCGCCGCCATTCGTATCCGCAGCGTTCTGGCTCAGCGTGCTGCTGGTGACCCGGAGTACCCCTGCGTTGAAGATGGCGCCGCCGGAGCCTGGACTCGCTGCGTTTGAATACAGCGTGCTGGCCTGGATGCCCGTATCCCCGTACACGTACATGCCGCCGCCGTATTGCGCCCGATTCGAGCGCACGGTGCTGCGTTCGATCAGCAGCGTGCCGGAACTTTCTATGCCGCCGCCCTCCACCGACGTATTGCCTTCGATCACGCTGTCGCTGATCGCGAGGTCGCCGCGATTGAAGATGCCGCCGCCGGTACCATTGCCCGTACCGGTGCTCGTGCCCGTGCGTGTGCCGTTGCGCAACGTGAGGCCGGAAAGATGGACGATGCGGCCGGTCTCGACGGCGAGCACGCGATCGATGTGGTTCGCATCCACGATCGTATGTGTCGCGCCCGTGCCGATGATGGATACGGACTGACCCGCCACCACGGGGGCGCCGAGGGAGAGATCGCCGGAGTCCTCGCCGTTGGCGCCCTGCGGAGGGCGTGAAAGGAGAAAGAGGCCAGCCGGCAGCAACACCACAGTCAGGCCGGTGCCAGTCAGGTGGTTGGCTTGCATCAACGCGGCACGCAATGAGCACGTGTTGGTGCTGGTGTGACACGCGCCATCGCCGAGGTTGTCGTCGATCAGGTCGGCGGTCGTGTTGACGGTGAAGAGAAAATCCGCACGTGCGCTGAAGCTGACCGACATTGCGCATACGACCAATGCCGCCCGCGAGGTGATGCGCAAAAAATGGCAATTCATCGCAACGTGCTCCGTTCAATGCGTAAGGTGGCGGTTGTGGTCGAACTCCGGCATGGTCACCGCGCGGTGAATCGAGCTGCGCGCCATTCGTCACTGCCCGTTCCCGCCAACGGATCGAGACGTGAGTATCTACGGGAAAGGGCGTGCGGCCCGGCCATGCCGTCGGCGAGTGAGGAGGAGGAATGCCTCGGCTCGGTTGGTCCGGCGAACCTCATCCTTTCGCGAGCGGTCGACGTTGGTGGCAGTACGAAGCGAAACGATGAGTACGGCAGGAGCGCCCATGCATGCGAGGTCATGTAGGCCATTCGTCATGCATCGTTTACGCGAATGAACGGTCGATAAACGGGACATGGGAGGCACTGGAAACTTTTGCCTTCGATCCCGATCTATCTTACCGGGCGCACGCAACGGCGCCCTGGTTGACTCACCTCCCTGAGTGCAACCCCGGAAGTCCGATCCTCCCCAGATCGGTTTCCAACCCCGCCCCGAGGGCTCCCCCT
>JBDSNK010000322.1:0-6429 GCA_039915385.1 Dokdonella sp. | reverse complement strand
GCGGCACGATCGTTTGCGTGCATGGCGCGGGTGCCGGCGGTTGGGAGTGGGGCATCTGGGCACGCATGTTCAACGTGCACGGCTTCGACGCGATCGCGCCCGATCTCATGCCCGTGGCCGCAGGCCTTGTCGCCACGGGATTTACCGACTATCGCGAACAGGTCATCGCCTGGTGCGGGGCGTCGTCGCGCAAGCCGGTCCTGGTGGGGGCCAGTCTTGGCGGCCTGCTCGCGCTTTCCGCGGCAGCCGAGGTCGAGCCCCTCGCGCTGGTGCTGGTCAACCCGGTCCCGCCGCTGGGAATCACGGGCATGCGCGCGCGAGCCTGGCGCCCCATAGCGACCTGGTCGCGCGCGCGCTCCCTGGGTGGCACCCGCGGAGCGATGCCGGATTCGGATGATGCCGCCCGCATGTATGCTTTCCGACGCTGGCGCGATGAATCCGGCGCGGTACTCAATGCGGCGCAAAGCGGCATCGACTGCACAATGCCGCATTGCCCGATCCTGGTCCTCGCCAGCGCGGACGACACGGACGTGCCGCCGGCGACGAGCCGCGCACTGGCCACCTGGCTCGGCGCGGATTTCGAACTCGTGCAGCAGGCAAGCCACGTCGGCCCGCTACTCGGCCGCGCTGCGCCGCGCGTCGCGGAACGCGTCTGTGATTGGCTGCAGGCAAGGCTCGCAGCACCAATTTAACTGCGTCTTAGCGCCGAATCGTTATCCTCGCGCGCCTGCCTTTCGTCCCGGTCCTTGATGCCGCAGCACTCTTCCACGCCGCCGTCGCTGCCGCCCGCCCGCCGTCGCGCGACCCCGTCGTCGTTGAGCGAACCGGGCTTTCTGCGCTTCCGCACGGATCAGCAGCCGTGGCAGCGCAGCCTGCGCTGGAGCAAGCCGGAGCGGAATCGACGTCTGCTATTGCTCGGCGGTCTGTTCGCATTGGCGATGACGATCCTCCAGTTGGTCGGCTTCGCGCTGGTCATGCGTCCGTATCGCATCCATCTTGCGCGCAACGCGGAACCGATTCAGGTCGTGTTGATCGAGCCGGAAATCCTGATCCCGCCGCCGCCGGAACCTGAGGCGCCGATCGTTGCGCGGCCTAGCCGGATCGCGATTGCGCCACCGCAGCTGAAGGACAAACAGCCCCCGCCACCGCACCCCGAGGAACCCAGCAGCGAAATGCAGGCACGCATGGGCAATGCCGGCAGCGGAACGACCGTGCCGCAACTTTTCAATCCGGATGGTTCGATCCGGCTCGGCACCAGCACCGCGCCGAGCGCACCGCTGGCGCCGAAGAATCCGCAGGAAGCCGCCAAGGCGCGCTGGGCGCAGATCGAAAAACGCGGCAATCCGATTGACTGTCACAAGACACGCTTTGCCCAGGCGTTCACGCCGGATGAAAGCAGCGGCGACAAGGTCGCGCGCAAATATCTGAAATGGGTGGGGCTTGCCGACATGGAAGCGATTCGGCATCGTAACGAGAAGCGAGCCGAGGCGGGGGGGTGTGATCCGGCGCAGTAAATTGCTCCGCGGCTGATTTCCCTTCGCTCAAACCCTTTCCCAAATGGCGGGACTGGGCGATCAGGATCTCATCTCGTCACCTCACGACACAACGCAAGCATTCTGTGCCGTCGCGCGCGAATCTGTAGTATCCAAAGGGACAGGCCCTCGCAGCATGCAGGATGAAAACGTACCGCCTTGCGTCTATCTCGATGGCTAGTCCATGCGGATCTGCCGCCGCGCGCGCTTGCGCTGCCGTGCCGCAATCCACTGTACCTGTTCTGCTTTTCGGTGAACGGACCAACAAGCGCGACATCACGCATGGTCACAACTACGCATTCATCCACGGCGAAGGCCACCAGCTCATGGCCGATCGCAAGGACGGCTCGCAGTGGTCGAACTACCTCTGGTTCGGTGGCCAGCTTGTCGGCATGACGCGCAGCGGCGTGCTCTACCAGATCGACAGCGACCATCTCGGCCGCCCCGAACTGATCACGAATGCGAACAAGTCCGTGGTCTGGCGCTCGAACAACAGACCGTTTGGCGGAATGACGCCCGATAGCTCCAATACGCTGACCGATTTCAACGTCGGCTTCCCCGGCCAGTATCTCGATGCCGAGTCAGGGCTTTGGTACAACATGAATCGCTACTATTTGGCGGAGCTGGGGCGGTATTTGCAGCCGGATCCGATTGGGTTGGCGGGGGGCAATCCGTATGTTTATGCCGGTGGCAATCCGGTCAATTCGACGGATTTCCTCGGGCTTCAAGACATGAGCCTTGCATTTCGCAGTCTGGCTCCGCCAGCGAGCGCCTACCCGCCGAACTGGCCAGGCATGGAGGTTGCGTGTAGTGCCGGAGGCGATTCCGGTGGCGGTGGTAACTCTCACTCAGGCATGGGATATGGGGCAGCTATCGGAGGTGAAGTCGGATTTCTTGTGGGAACGTGGATAATTGCGGGTGTCGCCACTGCGCCGTCCGGCGGCGCAAGTCTATTTGTTGCGTCCGAAGTAACCGAAGCAATGCTTGCTGGGGATCTCGTCGCTGTAGCAGCTGCCGCCGGTGAAGCTGGTGGTGTTACGGCCATGAGTGTCGGCGGGACCAATGGAGCAATTTATGGCTCCATTGCGGGCGGCGCTGCCGGCGCTATTGCGGATGCCACGAACTCTGGAAACAGTGGGACGTGCACCTGCCATTGATTTACTAGAAGGATGCGGACATGAATTTGCGAAAATACTTCGTTTCTGCCCGAACATCATTCGCAGCCACCGCAGGCACGTTTGCAATTGCGCTCGGCATCCCTTGCTCCGCTGTGTTCTTGGCGCAGTTGCAATCCAATGGTCAATTAACTTTGGCCAAAGGATATTTCGTCGTACTGGAGACGTTTTTCTTCGGCGCTATCGGTGGATCGCTGTTTTGGCTCACGACGGTGCGACCAATAATCAAGCGGCAGAATAAATAGCGAACTGGCGCAGTCGCGTTAAAAAAAAAGGCAGGCGCGACTGTCCGTTTGAATTTCGGCTGAGGGGGCGACCTTGCGCTACCGCCTATATGGTCGCGCTCGGATCCGGGGTCTGTGGGGAAGAACCATTCGCCAAAAAAGATGTGGGGCACGTCACCAACACGCTGATGCGAGCACCAACGGGGGCGTCACGCACGTGGCCTGAACCCCTTCGGTGCGATTACAACATCCGCAACAACTGCGGCATCAGCTTGCGCACGCGCAATGGGATAAGGGAAGTAGTAATTGTCCGTTTGAATCTCCGGCGCAGATCATCCGGCCATCCGTGTGGATGCGCTCGGAGCCTTTGCATCGGGAAGACCCCTCGTCAAGAAACCGGGCGCGGCAACAAAAAAATGGGAAATAGAACATGTGGTTCAGACCATTGACGGCGGCATTGCTTGTTTTCGCGCTTGCGACCAGCGCAAACGCTCAAGTACACGTAGGGGATGTGCCACCCGATTCATTGGGCACGGACCGTGACGGTACGGAAATCCACGTCAGCGCCCACCACGGCAAGGTGGTCGTGCTGACGTTCTGGGCAACGTGGTGTGGCTACTGCCTGAAAGAATTGCCGGTGCTGGAAAACCTGCAGCGGAGTGTCGGCAAGTCCCGTATCGAAGTGGTTGCGATCAACACCGACAAGGATCGTGCGAAGTACGTCGCGATGCGGCGCCGGCTGAAGGATTTTCAGCTGACCATGACAGCCGACGAGCGCGGCGGCGAAGTGGCGAAGCCGTATGCCGTGACCGGGCTGCCCTACCTGGTCATGATCGACAAGGCGGGTCGCGTCGCGCAGGTGCATGTCGGTTATGCGGAGAAGTCGCTCGGCGGCTTCGTGGATGAAATCAATGCGCTGCTGGAGGAGCCGGAGCAGGCATCTGCGGCAACCGGACGCTGACTTCACGGCGCGTCCCGCTCGCGGTTCGCGGGGTGCCATGCGCGCGCGAGAGCGAGTGCAAGCGCAGCCTTATCGGCGGCAGCGACGACAGGTTTTCCTGTGCAGGCGTTCGATCGAGCAAGCGAAAGGCCGCTTCGCGTTCCTGAGGTCGCGCGGGCCAAGTGTGGCTTCATCTTGCCGACAAGCCTCAGTTATCCTCCATGCTGGCGCTGCTTGCGCGGGATGGATAGAACAGGGCACATGCAGGATCACGACCACGTACCGATTTGCGTCGACCTCGATGGCACGCTGATCCATACCGATCTGCTGCTCGAGAGCGCGCTTGCACTGCTGCGCCGCAATCCGCTGTACCTGTTCCTTTTTTTCGCCTGGCTGGTCCGCGGCAGGGCACACCTGAAGCACGAGATTGCGGTGCGCGCGGATATCGATGTCGCACGACTGCCCTACGACGAGCGCGTGCTGGCCTGGTTGCGCGAGCTGGACGATGCACGCCCGCGTGTGCTCTGCACCGCATCGGACCAGCGCCTCGCCGATGCGGTGGCCGCACACGTCGGCGGCTTTGATGCCGTGCTCGGCAGTGATGGCGTGCTCAATCTCGGCGGCCGCAGCAAGGGCGACGCGCTGCGCGAACGCTACGGCGAGCGCGGGTTCGACTATGCCGGCAATGCCAGGACGGACTTGCATGTCTGGCGCCACGCACGGCGCGCGATCGTCGCCAATGCGTCTTCGGGTCTGCTGCGGCGCGTACGCGCGCAGTGCGAAGTGGAGCGCGTGTTCGAGCGTCGCACTGGTGGCTGGCGCGACTGGATCCGCGCGCTGCGCCTGTACCAGTGGCCGAAGAATTTGCTCGTCTTCGTGCCGATGCTTGCCGCGCATCTCGCCCTCGTGCCAGCCGCGCTCACGAATGCGCTAGTCGCCTTGTGTGCGTTCTGCTTGTGCGCGTCTGCCGCCTACGTGCTCAACGACCTGCTTGATCTCGACGCGGACCGCCGCCATCCACGCAAACGCCTGCGTCCGTTTGCGGCCGGCCGCTTGCCGATCCAGGCCGGCCTGATCGCGGCACCCTTGCTCACGATCGCCGCGTTCGCGTTCGCGATCACGCTGTCGCCAACCTTCATGCTGGTGCTGTCGATCTATGCCCTTACCACGCTGGCATATTCGCTGGTGGTCAAGCGCGTTGCGATGCTCGACGTGATCGCACTCGCGGGGCTGTACACGGTGAGGATCATTGCCGGCGCAGTGGCGGTGCCGGTCGAGCTTTCATCCTGGCTGCTCGCGTTCTCGATGTTCCTGTTCCTGAGCCTGGCGATGATCAAGCGCTACGCGGAAATCCAGCGTGTTGCCGGCACGGAGGAAACGCGCATAGCGGGGCGCGGTTACGGCGTCGACGATTTGTCGCTTATACAGTGGCTCGGCACTGCCAGCGGCTATCTCAGCGTGCTTGTCCTCGCGTTCTATATCAACAGCACCAAGAGCACCCAGCTGTACCGGCACCACCAACTGCTATGGCTGCTGACACCGATCCTGCTCTACTGGATCAGTCGCGTCTGGCTGATCGCAAGACGAGGCGACATGCATGACGATCCGGTCGTGTTCGCGCTGACCGACAAGGCCAGCCTCGGCGTGTTGGTGCTGTTCGCGGGCGTGATCTTCCTCGCGATCTGATGCTGCACAGGCGGAAGCAACCGTCTTCAGGAGCGGCGTCTGTAGGAGCGGCTTCAGCCGCGATGCTCTGGCGAGGAATGACATCGAGCGACACCATCCCCACCCAACGCCCGGCCCTCAGGCACAGCCTTCGGGCGTTCATCGGTGCGCCGACCGATGGTCCGCAAACGCACCTCTTCACCCCCTTGAAGGGGAGGGCTTTGGAACATCGCGGCTGAAGCCGCTCCTACAGACAGCCGCTCCCACAGCCCATTTTCAGAGCATCCGCAACAACTGCGGCATCAGCGGCATCTTGCGCACGCGTACGGTGGTAGCGGCATAGATCGCATTCGCGAGTGCCGGCGCCGCGCTCGGGATGCCGATCTCGCCGGCACCTGAGGGTTCCAGCGTCGACTCGACGAGCTGCACTTCAACGCTGCGCGGTGCCTGCGCCATGCGCAGCAGCGGATAGTCGGGGAAATTCTTCTGCTGTACCTGGCCGTCCTTGACCGTGATCGCCAGATGCAAGGCGGTCGAGATGCCGTCGATCGTGCCGCCCATCATCTGTGCCTCGACACCGAGTGGATTGATGACGCGGCCGACATCGGCGACGCAGACCGCGCGATGTATCCGCAGCTCGCGGCCTTCCATCGACACTTCGAACGCATGCGCCGCATAACCGCCGAACGTGAAATGGCAAGCGATACCGAGGCCGTGGTCGTCCTTGCGCTTTTCGCCCCAGCCGATCTTGTCGGCGCACAGCGTCAGTACGTTGGCCAGACGTCCGGTGTCGAACACCGGGCCGCCGTGTCCCGAGTATGGGATCTGGCGCGCCTCGCCGAGCAGGTCAAGACGAAGTTTCACCGCGTCCTGCTTGGTTGCGATCGCGATTT